>JBAVUF010000184.1:0-13099 GCA_049696635.1 Acidimicrobiales bacterium
GGACGGGACCGCTTCGTCGCCCCCGAGCTCGCCGCGGTCGAGACCCTGGTGAAAGACGGGGTGCTCCTAAAGGCGGCGGAGTCCGCCGTCGGGACGCTGCAGTAGCGGCGCCCTCGGTCCGCATCACCGACGCGGGGTCGTCGGCCTTCTCAGCGGGATCACAGCCGGCAATCAGCGGCGGTGACCCTCCCAGCGGAATCATGGGAGCCGCAAAGGAGGAGCCGTGCCAAAAAGCGAACGTCTCGGCAGGGTGCTTGTCGTCGACGATGAGGTTTCGATCGTTGACTCGGTCGCGACCGTGCTCCGCTACGAAGGATTCGACGTCGACGTCGCGAAGACCGGGCGCGCCGCGCTCGCGAAGGCACAGGCGGATCGCTACGACCTCGTCGTGCTCGACGTGATGCTTCCCGATCTCGACGGTCTCGAGGTCACGCGGCGCCTGCGTCAAGACGGCGTCGACATCCCGGTGCTCTTTTTGACGGCGAAGGCCGACGTCGAGGACCGCGTCGCCGGCCTGTCCATCGGCGGCGACGACTACGTCACGAAGCCCTTCTCGCTGATCGAGATCGTCGCTCGCGCGAAGGCGATCCTCCGCCGTCACAAGCCTGGTGATACGAACCCGATGCTGAGGTTCTCGGACCTCGAGATGGACGAGGAGAGCCACGAAGTCTGGCGCGGGCGCAAGCCCGTGCACCTCACGGCGACAGAGTTCAACTTGCTACGGCTGTTCTTGTTGAATCCGCGTCGCGTGCTCTCAAAGGATCAGATCATCGACCATGTCTGGCACTACGACTTCGGCGGAAATCAGAACATCGTCGAGACCTACGTTCGGTACCTGCGGAAGAAACTCGACGCTCTCGGTCCGCCTCTCATCCACACGATCCGTCTCGTCGGATACGTGATGCGCGAACAGGAGTGATCTCCCGCTTCTCGCTGCGCGCCCGCCTCACCTTCGTGGCGGTGGCGATCACGCTCGTCGCGCTCGTCGCGGCGGACTTCGTCGTCTATGCAGAGTTCCGTTCGTACCTGTTCGGTCGCGTCGATGCGACGCTCGAAAACGCGCACCCCGCACTCGAACACGTCGCCGACGAAGCGAATGGCCCGACGTCCGACCAGAACTCGCCGCCGCCCTCGCAACCACAGGACCAAGGTCCGGGAGGCGAAACGAGTTTCTGCCAACTCGGTGGCTCGGTGGCACCGGGGATGTTCATCGAGGTCCGCACGTCGGCAGGACGGATCGTGTCGGGCGAGGACGGCCTCGAGTACTGCAAGGCCTTCGAGATCGGCGCGCAGCTTTCCCAGCCGCAGATCCCTGAGAAAATCACCGCCTTCCTACCGAGCTCCGAGAACCCGAAAGAGCTCGTGTCCTATTTCTCCGTATCGTCGCTGTCCGGGAAGGGTCCGTCGTATCGCGTCCGTGCCTCGACGCTCGCGAACGGCGACTATCTCGTGATCGCCGATCCCGTCGGTGACGTCGCGAACTCGATCGACCGGCTCGTCCGCCTGGAGATCCTCGTCACCGTCGTCGCGTTCGTGTCGGCGCTCGTCATCAGCCTCGTACTGATCCGCCTCGGTCTGCGCCCGCTGCGCGACGTCGAACGGACCGCGGACGCGATCACCGGCGGCGATTTGATCCACCGCGTGCCGAACCCGAATCCGAAAACCGAAGTCGGGCACGTCGCGACGGCGCTCAATGTCATGCTCGACGGGATCGAGGGCGCCTTCGAGGACCTGAAGTCCTCGGAGGGGCGCCTTCGCCGGTTCGTTTCCGACGCCTCCCACGAACTCCGCACTCCGATCGCCGCGGTGTCCGCCTACGCCGAGCTGTACCGCCGCGGCGCTTCGGCCGATCAGGCCGACCTTGCGCGGGTGTTATCCGGTATCGAACGCGAATCCGAGCGGATGGCGCGCCTTGTCGAGGACCTCCTTACCTTGGCGCGTCTCGATGAGCACGCTTCGATCGCCCACGAGCCGGTGGAGCTCGTCGGACTCGCCCACGAGGCGATCGAGACCGGTCGCACCGTGGGGCCGGAGTGGCGCGTCGACCTGCAAGCGGGCGGCCCGATCGAGGTCTTCGGCGATCGCGACGCGCTTCGCCGGATCATCGACAACCTGTTGTCGAACCTGCGATCGCATACCCCGCAAGGAACGCACGCCACGCTGTCGGTGCGGCGCGAGGGTGACTCGGCGATCCTCGAGCTCGCCGACGAAGGTCCCGGTATCAGCGAGACCGAGGCTCGCACGATCTTCGAGCGGTTCGTGCGTGTCGACCCTTCGCGCTCGCGCACGACCGGCGGCGCCGGACTCGGGCTCGCGATTGTCGCGTCGGTCGCACGTGCGCATCGCGGCTGGGCGGAGGCCGCTCCGGGCCCCGGCGGCGGTGCGATCTTCCGTGTGGTCCTGCCAGCGCTCGACACCGAACAGGGCGAGCCTTCGTAGCCAAGCGCATCAGTCGCGAGCGAAGGCTCCAGGAGAATCCCAGGAGTTCTCCGCAAATCCACACGTTCTTCGCGAGTGTCACGCCGATTCCCAGGGCGCATTCGGATGTGATTGAGGGGGGTCTCGGGTTCACCTGTCAGCGTGATATTCGTCGTCGAGTTGCGATGACGATCTGGCAGAGAACAGCTGTCGGGATGCTCAGAGAAAGGACAAGGTGCGGCAGGAGGAAACGACTGCCGAAGGGAAATGGCGCTGTTTATTGTCTCGATCCCGTTCATGCTGCTTGGGCTTGCGATCGCGATCGTTCCGCTCGTGGTGACCATGAGGCGCCAGGACACGCTCGAAGACGGATACGTCTGGAGTCACGAGAATCGAGAGGGGAACGTCACGGACCCGTACGCGCATTTCGCGTCGCTCGACGAGTACCTCGAAGATGACGACGAACGGCAGCTTTTCAAGGCGGCATGACGTGAAACCCCACGGCAAGGGGGCCTCCATTGGACGCCACCGACGACCCATCCGTTCCTTCGCATCCGAATCGACCTCGGCCCGCTGGCTTCCGGCGGGCCGAGCCGCTTGTTGCGACCGTTGCAAACGCGCGGTCGCGAACGACGATCGGGCGCGAAGACGAATGCAGTCAGAGCGAAAAGAGCGGTTGAAGTATCGTGCGCCGATGCCCGTCACCGCCGATGACGCCGCGTCGGCGATCGTCAGGCAACTGGCCTCTCTCTGTAAGGCTTTTCCAGGAGCGTGGGTGCGGCAGGAAAATGGCGTTGCCGCGTTGTATACGGGCTTGCCGGCTCCGATGTTCAACGGTGTGATCGCGGAACGCAACGACGCGGATGCCGATTTCGCAAAGCGAATACTCGACGAGTTTGCCGAGGCGGGCGTTCCTTACAACGTCAGCGTTCGCTCGAGCGACTACGTCGCCTTCATCGAACTGGCGAAGGAGCGGGGTTTGACTCAGGCGCGGACGGTGCCACTCATGGTGCTCGAGTCCCCCTCGGGCGATGAGCCCTTGCCAAAGGGGCTTTCGATCCGAAAGCTGGTTCCGGATGAATCCGAAAAGAGTGCAGAGATCGCTGCTGCTTGCTTCGAGATGCCCGTTGAGATCGCGAGACAGATGACGCGACAGGAGGTACTCGAATTGGACGGTCTACGTTGCTACCTGGGCGAATTCGACGGGCGCCCGGTCGCGACGTCTCTCGGTATCACGAGCGCAGGCGTGGTCGGAATCTTCAACGTCGCGACCCTGAAACAGGCGCGCGGTCGGGGCTTCGGTCGAGCGCTCACGGTACGCGCCATCGCAGAAGGGGTGGCGGGTGGGGCGACGTGGGCGTATCTGCAGTCGAGCGCGGCGGGCTTTTCGATCTACCGAGCGCTCGGCTTCGAGACCGTTGAGGAGTGGAGCGAGTACCTGCCCGCGCAGCCCGACGCGTCCTGATGACGCCGGTGCGGATTGTGCGCGCCAACCGGAGCTACGTTCCGAACAGTCGATCTCCGAAGTCCCCGAGGCCGGGCACGATGTACGCCTGCTCGTTGAGGCCGTCGTCGAGCGCCACGGTGAAGACGTTGAGCGCCGGATGCGTCTCGGCGAGATGGCCCACCCCTTCTGGAGCCGCGACGACCGACAACAGCGAGACGCGCTGCGCACCGGCGTCGTAGAGCGCGCTACAGGCGGCGGCGGCCGATCCCCCCGTCGCGAGCATCGGATCGAGGAGGAGAACCGCGCGGTCTTCGAGCGGTGGCAGCTTCGAGTAGTAGAGCGACGGCTCGAAGGTGGCGTGGTCGCGCTCAAGTCCGATGTAGCCGACGGGGATCTCGGGGAAGAGCTCGGTCGCCGCTTCGAGCATGCCGAGTCCGGCACGCAGGATGGGCACGGCGACGAGCCCCTGCGCGATGCGCTCGCCGGGTGCGTTCGCGATCGGCGTTTCGACTTCGATCGGCTCTGTCGCGACCGACCGTGTCGCTTCGAGGCACAAGACGAGCGCCAGGCGCTTTGCGAGTATGCGGAACAGCGGCGGTGGTGTTCTCTTGTCCCGCAACGCGGCGAGCAGCGTCTTCGCGAGCGGGTGGTCGACGACGATGAGCGCCACCAATCCCCCTTTTGTGCGAGCGACGTCTTCAGACGCCGATCGGATGCCAGACGGTCTTCGTCTCGATGAAAGAGAGCATGCGCCGTGGCGTCGGTGGCGCGAGCCAATCCGTCTCACCGTTCGGTGGCCCCAGGACGCGCTTCACGTTCGTCGCCGCTTGACGCTCGAACTCGGTCGCGAGATCAGCGGGCGCGCCGGCGAGGTCGAGCGCGTCGACGTCGCGGTGCTGCGCGATCACCGGGGCGAGCTCGGCGACGTGCCCGGTGAGGATGTTGACGACGCCGCCTGGCAGGTCGGATGTCGCGAGCACCTCGGCGAGCGTCACCGCGGGCAGGGGTCGCGCGTCGCTCGCGACGACGACCGTCGTATTGCCCGTCGTGATCACCGGAGCGAGGACGGAGACGAGTCCGAGGAACGATGATTCCTGCGGTGCGAGGATGCCGACGACACCCGTCGGCTCGGGCACCGAGAAGTCGAAGTACGGCCCCGCGACGGGATTCGACGAGCCGGCGATCTGTGCGACCTTGTCCGACCAACCCGCGTACCAGACGACGCGATCGATCGCCGCGCCGACGATCGCCCGTGCGGTGTCCTTGTCGGCGCCCTCGCTCTCTCTCACCGCGGAGACGAACTGCGTGCGCCGATCCTCGAGCATCTCGCCGATGCGGTAGATGACCTGGCCACGCAGGTACGCCGTCGCGCCCGACCAACCGGCGAGTGCACCGCGCGCCGCCACGACCGCATCGCGGACGTCTTTTCTCGAGCCCCAGGCGACGTTGGCGAGGAAGCTTCCGTCCGCGGCGTTGACGATGTAGGAGCGGCCCGATTCAGAGCGTGGGAACGCGCCGCCGATGTACAGCTTGTAGGTCTTGTTCACCGCGACGCGCAGGTCAGGCATCGAGGTACGCCCCCAACCCGTGACGCCCGCCCTCGCGCCCGAATCCGGATTCGCGGTACCCGCCGAACGGGCTCGTCGGATCGAAACGGTTGAAGGTGTTCGCCCAGACGACCCCGGCGCGCAGCTTGCTCGCCATCCAGAGGATCCGGCTCCCCTTTTCGGTCCACACGCCCGCCGAGAGCCCGAAGGTCGTGTTGTTCGCCTTGTTCACCGCTTCTTCCGGCGTGCGGAAGGTGATGACGGAGAGCACCGGCCCGAAGATTTCTTCTCGTGCGATCCGGTGCGCCTGGGAGACGCCGGTGAACACCGTCGGCGGGAACCAATAACCCCGTTGAGGCAACGTGCACGGTGGCGACCAGCGCTCCGCCCCCTCGGACTCGCCGATCTCTGAGAGCTCGCGGATCTTCTGCAGCTGCTCGGCGGAGTTGATCGCGCCGATGTCGGTGTTTTTGTCGAGCGGATCACCGAGCCGCAGCGTGACGAGACGCGCCTTCAGTTGCTCCACAACGGCGTCAGCGACCGACTCTTGGACCAAAAGGCGCGAGCCGGCGCAGCAGACGTGGCCCTGGTTGAAAAAGATGCCGTTGACGATGCCTTCGATCGCCTGGGTGAGCGGGGCGTCGTCGAAGACGACGTTCGCCGCCTTGCCGCCGAGTTCCAAGGTGAGGCGCTTTTGGGTGCCGGCGACGGCGCGCTGAATCACCTTTCCGACCTCGGTCGACCCGGTGAAGGCGACCTTGTCGACGCCGCGGTGCGCGACGACTCCGGCGCCGGTGTCTCCGGCGCCGGTGAGGATGTTCACGACGCCGGGAGGCAGTTCGGCCTGGTTGCAGATCTCGGCGAGCAACAGCGCGCTGAGCGGTGTCGTCTCAGCAGGTTTCAGCACGCAGGTGTTGCCCGCGGCGAGCGCCGGCGCGAGCTTCCACGCCGCCATCAACAGCGGGAAGTTCCAGGGGATGACCTGACCAGCGACGCCGAGCGGCTTCGGATCGGGGCCGAACCCGGCGTATTCGAGCTTGTCCGCCCAACCGGCGTAATAAAAGAAGTGAGCGGCGGCGAGCGGCACGTCGACGTCGCGGGACTCACGGATCGGCTTGCCGTTGTCGAGGCTTTCCAAGACCGCGAGCTCGCGCGAGCGCTCCTGGATGATGCGGGCGATCCGGTAGATGTACTTCGCGCGATCCGCGGGGCGCATCGGCCCCCAGACATCCTCGTAGGCGCGACGCGCCGCAGCGACGGCGCGGTCGATGTCCTGTGGCCCGGCGGCAGAAACCTCGGCGAGGACTTCCTCGGACGCCGGGTTGATGGTCTTGAATGCCCCGCCGTCGATCGGGTCGACGAACTCGCCGTCGATGAACAGCCCGTAGGAGCTGCGGAGGTTGACGATCGCCCGCGACTCGGGCGCCGGGGAATACTCGAACTGGGGTCGCTCGACGACCTCGGACGCGCTCGGCATGGGTTGGTCAGTCGATGCTGAAGTCATCGCTCCCCACATACGCGCCGGTGAGCTGCTTGCGGCGCTGCATCAAAAGGTCATTGAGGAGGCTCGACGCGCCGAAGCGGAAGTGCCCGGCGTCGAGCCAGTCTGGTCCCGCCGTCTCGTTCACGACGACGAGGTATCTGATCGCATCCTTGGCGTTGCGGATCCCGCCAGCGACCTTCACGCCGACACGGACGCCGGTCATTTGCGCGAAGTCGCGCACCGCCTCGAGCATCACGAGTGCGACCGGAAGAGTCGCGGCGGGTGCGACCTTGCCGGTCGAAGTCTTGAGGAAATCGGCGCCCCCCAACATCGCGATCCACGACGCACGGCGCACGTTGTCGTATGTCGCGAGCTCACCCGTCTCGAGGATCACCTTGAGGTGCACCGGTCCGCACGCCTCCTTCACGACCCGAACTTCGTCGAGCACCTCGGCGTAGCGACCCGTCAGGAACGCGCCTCGATCGATCACCATGTCGACCTCGTCGGCGCCGGCGTCGATCGCGTCCCGGACGTCGGCGAGCTTGACGGCGCGTGAGGCGCGTCCCGAGGGGAACGCCGCCGCAACCGACGCGACCTTGACCGAAGAGCCGGCGAGATCGTGTTTTGCCGTCGCGACGAGATCGGGGTAGACGCAGACGGCGGCGACGGGCGGAACCGACGCGTCGTCCGGGTCGGGCTGGCGGGCCTTGTCACACAGCGAACGCACCTTGCCCGGGGTGTCGGCTCCTTCGAGCGTGGTCAGATCGACCATCGAGACCGCCCGCTCGAGCGCCCAGATCTTTGAACCGGCCTTGATCGAGCGCGTCGACAGGGTCGCGACGCGTGCTTCGGCACCCACCTGGTCCACGCCGGGAAGGCCGTGCAGGTAGCGGCGGAGGGCCGCCTCGGAGCGGACGACGTCGGCGAGCCGAGTGTCGATGAGCGGCCCCGAAGGACGCGCCGTCATCGAGCGGCTCAACTCGGATTCCCGCTCACCGACGCGCTCGGCGGCGGGCGAGGTGCTCGTCACGGTGTGCTTGGTTCCTCTCCCGCATCGCCGCACCCGGCGTGCGGCCGCGTTCATCGTAGTCAGGGGCGAGAAAAGGCCCTCCGGCCCGCGGAGACCGGTAGAAATCGGAGGTGGCGAATCCCTGGCTCGAGCGGCGCGTCGTCGCCTATGCCCATCAAGGAGGGGAGTTCGAGGCACCGTCCTCGACGCTCTACGCGATCGAGCGAGCGATCGGCATAGGAGCGACCGGAATCGAGCTCGACGTTCACGCGACGAAAGACGGAGAGCTCGTCGTTTGCCACGACCCGACGGTCGACCGGACGACAGACGGCAACGGCGCGATCGCGACGATGACGCTCGACGATCTGCGCCGGCTCGACAACGCGCACTGGTTCGTCCCTGGCAAAGCCGCCGTCCACGGACTTCCGAGGGATGACTACCCCTTTCGCGGCCGTGCGCCGGCTGATCGGCGGTACGGAGTCGCGACGCTCGCGGAGGTACTCGAGGTCTCGGGAAAATGTGCGCTCAACCTCGACATCAAGCAGACGGCGCCCAAGGTCGCGCCGTACGAAGAGGCGCTCGCCGCGATTTTGACGAACTTTGAACGGCCGGACCTTGTAATCGTGGCCTCGTTCCACGATGCCGCGACGGCGCGATTCCGCCAACTTGCGCCCGAGATCGGCACCTCGCCGGGACAGAACGAGGTGATGGCGTTCGTCCAATCGGTCGTACGTGGCGAAGATCCGGACCCGATCATCGCTCGGCACGCGGCGATCCAGGTTCCGCCGCGGGCGATGGGCGTCGAGCTCGTCACCGAGGCGTTCATCGCATGCGCGCACGAACTCGGGATCGCGGTTCACGTCTGGACGATCGACGAACCGCGGGAGATCAGGCGGCTGTGTCGCCTCGGCGTCGACGCGGTGATGTCGGATCGCCCTTCGACGCTTGTCGAGACTCTTGCGGGACTCGCTTGTGAGTGGACGAAGTGAGCGAGCGGTCAGCGACCGCAGTTCGGCTTCTTGCCGTGGTTCGCGTTCTTCTTCTTGCGCAGCTTGCGCTTGACCGTTCGCTTCGACATCGCGGCCAACTGTAGCGGGACGGCCTTGTAGCCTCGAACGGCGATGGAGCGAGTCGGTCTCGTGGGCCTGCCGAATTCCGGCAAGTCACTGTTGTTCAACGCGCTGACCGGCGGAAACGTCCCGGTCGCGACGCATCCCTTCACGACGACCGAGACCACGGTCGGCGTCGCGCACGTCCCGGATCATCGCCTTTACGCCCTGGCGAAGATGAGCGCGAGCCGCAAGGTCGTCGAAGCCGCTGTCGAGGTGGTCGACATCGCCGGACTCGTCGCCGGGGCCGACCACGGGGAAGGACTCGGCAACCGGTTCCTCGCCGGGATCCGTGAGGTTGACGCTCTCTGCCTCGTGCTCCGCAGCTTTTCCGACGACGAAGTCAGCGGCGAGCGCGATCCACTGGCGGCGTTGTCGGTGCTCGAGCTCGAGCTCGTCCTCGCCGACGTGGCTTCGATCGATGCGCAGATCACGAAGCAACAAAAGGCCGCGCGAACGAACCCGGCACTGTCCAGTTCGGTCGAGGCAATGCAGGCCGCGCACGACGTTCTGCAATCGGGAACGCCGCTCTACCGGTCGTCACTTCGACAGGAGACCCGAGCCGCGCTTGCCTCGCTGTTTTTGCTCACGAACAAGCCCGTGTTTTGCGTCGTGAACATCGGCGAACACGAGATTGCCGATTCGGATGCCATCGTGAAATCGGTTGCCCACGAGCTCGGAGGACACACCGAGGTACTGGCGGTGAGCGTCGCGCTCGAAGCTGAGGCCCGCCTCTTGGACGCGGCAGACCGATCCGAGATGCTCGAAGGACTCGGGCTCGGCGAGGGTGCGTTACCGCGCGTAGCACGCGCGCTCTACGAGACGGTCGGACGCTGGACGTTCCTAACGACCGGCGAGAAAGAGTCGCGGGCGTGGACCTTCAGACGAGGAGCGAAGGCGCCCGAGTGCGCGGGTGTGATCCACTCTGACCTGCAGCGCGGTTTTATCCGCGCCGAGGTGATCGCGTGGGACGAACTCCTCGCGCTCGGGTCCTGGCAGGCGGCGAAAGCGGCAGGGAAGATCCGTCTCGAGGGCAAGGAATACGCAGTGCAAGACGGCGATACCCTCGAGATTCGGTTCAACGTCTGATCGGGAAAGTGGCCGCCCGGCGGTCGGGCGTCCAACGACACGAGGATGAGGGAGAACCAAGTGGCCTGGCTGTTGCGCGGCGGCGATGTGCTCGCGAGCCTCGACTTGGCGCGCTCCTGGCGAGACCGGGCGATCGGCCTCATGGGGCGGCGGTCGTACGAGGGGGGCATGCTCATTGAGCCCTGTCGGTCGGTGCAAACAATCGGTGTCCGATTTCCGCTTGACGTCGCGTTCTTGGACGAGCACCGCGTCGTCATCGCGATGACTCGCATGGCCCCGAATCGCATCGGCATGCCGCGGCGTACGGCACGCTCGGTGCTCGAGGCGAAGGCCGGCGCGTTCGAACGGTGGAACCTCGCGCTCGGAGACACGCTCGAAGTGAAGGAGTGAGCGCGTCACGTCGAATCAGAGCGACCGAGCGAAATTCGGCGCGATTCGCTGTCGTCTCCACGCCAATAGGAAATGTGGACGATCTCTCGCGTCGTGCCATCGACGTGCTGTCAGACGCCGATCTCATCTTCTGCGAGGACACCCGGCATTCCGGATTGTTGCTCAGCCGCGTCGGCGTCGAAAAGCGTCGCCTCGTCTCACTCAACGCCCACAACGAGACCGCTCGCATTGCGATCGCGCTCGACGCGTTGGGGCGGGACGAGGATGTCGCACTCGTGTCCGACGCAGGTACACCGCTCGTCTCCGACCCGGGCGCGCGGCTAGTCGCAGCAGTGATCGATGCCGGCTTCCCGGTCCTCGCGATCCCGGGGCCGTCCGCCGCCCTCGCTGCGCTCGTCGTGAGCGGGTTCGACACGAGCCGCTTCGAGTTCTTTGGTTTCCTGCCGAAATCGGGGCGAGTGCGCGCCGAACGGATCGGCGCGATCGCGAAAGCCACGATTCCATCGATCGTCTTCGAGTCGCCGCGAAGGCTCGAGGCGACCCTGTTCGATATTGCGCTGGTGACCGGGGAAGGACGGCGCATCGTCGTCGCCCGCGAGCTCACGAAGCTCTTCGAGGAGGTCTGGCGGGGTCCGATCGGCGAGGCTCTGGAAAATGCCCGGTCGGTCGAACCGATCGGTGAGCACGTCTTGGTTGTCGAGGGCGGTACCGACTCGTCGCAAGCCGGGGGGGAATCGATCCGTGCGTCGCTCGCCGCGCTCATCGATGCCGGCCTGTCGCCCGGTGATGCGGCCCGCGCAGTGGAGGTTCTTCTTGGCGTGCCGCACCGCGTCGCGTACGCGCAGCGCCTTGCCCTCGAAGGGAAAACCGGAGCAGCAGCCGCCGAAGCGCCGCGTCGCCTCCGAAAGGCGAATCGCGCCTGAACACTACGCTGACCTGGTGCGCGGCAATTTCTACATCACGACACCGATCTACTACGTCAACGACCGGCCCCACCTCGGCACGGCGTACACGATGGTGCTCGCCGACGCGCTCGCTCGTTGGCACCGCCTCGCCGGTTACGACGTCCTCTTCCTCACCGGCACCGATGAGCACGGCCTGAAGGCCGTCCGCGCCGCCGAGGCGGCGGGGAAAACCCCGCAAGCCTGGGTCGACGAGACGAGCAAGTACTTCTCCGACGCCTGGCGCGCGCTCGACATCTCGAATGACGACTTCATCCGCACGACGGAAAAGCGACACGAAAACGCCGTTACAAAGTTCCTGCGGGCGATCTACGACAACGGATATATCTACAAGGGCACGTACTCCGGCTGGTACTGCGTCTCGTGCGAGGCCTACTACCACGAGGATGAACTCGTCGACGGACACTTGTGCCCGATCCATGGCATCGAGGCCGAGTGGCTGACTGAGGACAACTACTTCTTCGCTCTCTCCCGCCTTTCCGGCGCGCTCAGCGATTGGCACGCCGCGGTGCCCGATGGCGTCGTGCCGGAGATCCGCAGGAACGAAGCGCTCGGCCTGATACGCACGGGCCTCGAGGACGTCTCGATCTCGCGCACGGCGTTCGAATGGGGCGTGCGCGTCCCTTGGGACGAGGCCCACGTCGTCTACGTGTGGTTCGACGCGCTGATCAATTACGTGACCGCCGCCGGTTACGGCACCGACGATGTCGCATTCGAAAAGTGGTGGCCGGTGGTGCACCACATGATCGGAAAGGACATAGTCCGCTTCCATTGTGTGTGGTGGCCGGCGATGTGTATCGCGGCCGGTATCAGACCGCCGCGACAGGTGCTCGCGCACGGTTGGCTGCTCGTCGCCGGGGAGAAGATGTCGAAGTCGAAGGCGAACCAGATCGACCCGGTGCAGCTCGCCGACGACGTCGGGGTGGACCCGCTGCGCTACCACCTGCTGCGTGACATCGCCTTCGGCAACGACGGCGAATTCAGCTACGAGGGGTTGATCGAACGCTACAACGCCGACCTCGCGAACAACCTCGGAAACCTGGCGCAACGCGTCGCGACCGTCGTGCAGCAAAAGTGCGCCGGCATCGGACCGCGCCCGCGACCGGGCGGTTCGGCCTCGCGCCTTTCTGAGATCGTCAGCGAAACGGCGCTGGCCGCGGCCGCGGCTTGGGAACGTGCGGATCCGAAGGGGGCGCTCGAAGCGACGTGGCAGCTGATCCGCGACGCGAACACCGAGCTCGAGTCGAACGAGCCGTGGAAGCTCCCGCCAGGGGAGGCGGTCGAAGCGATCCTGGGCGATGCCCTCGAGGTTCTGCGGATCGTTGCCGTCCTCGTCTCGCCGGCGATGCCGCAGGTCGCCGCCGAGATCTGGCGGAGGCTCGGCTTGCCGGGCGAGGTGGACGAGCGCGGCGCCGTCGAGCGCGGCGCGCTCGCATGGGGCGGGTATCCGGGTGGACTCGAGGTAGAAAAGGGCGCGCCGCTGTTTCCCAGGCGGCACACAGCCGCGTCGTGAGTCACGCGGTCACGACTGGCGTCTGGACCGACACCCACTGCCACGTTCAGGAGTCGTATCTGAAGGACCCGTCAGACAACGGCGCGGTCTTCGAAAGGGCGATGCGAGCGTCGGTCGGCCGCATCGTCTGCG
>JBAVUF010000185.1:0-12727 GCA_049696635.1 Acidimicrobiales bacterium
GGTCTCGACGACGGCGACGACGCGCTCTTGCCATTCGGGATCAGCGATGCCGACGACGGCGACGTCGCGCACCTTCGGGTGGGCGCGCAGCAACTCCTCGACTGGAGTCGGCCAGACCATCTCGCCACCGGTGCGGATTACCTCCGCGATCCGTCCGAAGACCTCGAGCTTGCCATCCTCGCCGAGGTGCCCCGCGTCACCCGTCTTGAACCAACCGTCATTCTTCGGGTCCGTCCCGTCCCGATAGCAACGCAAGAGCATCGGCGCGTTGATTGCGATTTCGCCGTCCTTTTCGACGCGCAAGGACACGTGATCGAGCGGCCATCCGTCGTAGACCACGCCGCTTCCGGTCTCGGTCATGCCATAGGTGGCGACGGAATTCGCCGGTCGGTCGGTGGGAATCGCCCCGCCGCCGAGCAGGATCGTACGAAAGCGTTTCGCGTCCTCGCCGAGTCGGCGACACGCTGTCGGGACGAGCGAGATCAAGGAGGCACCGCGACGCGCGGCCTCGATCACACGACTCATGTCGAAGGACTCGTGGATCTCGAATGGTGTCTTCGACGCGAGCGCGCGCGTGATCACCGAGAGTCCGCCAACGTGCGCGACGGGCAGGCAGCAGAGCCAGTGGTCCTGGTCGGGATCAACACCGAGTCGCGCGTTCGAGGCGTCGGCCGACGCGGCGACGGCGTCGTGGGTGAGCACGACGCCGCGCGGTTCGCCAGTCGTTCCCGAGGTCGCGATGACGAACGCGTCGCCGTCTTCGACCGGCGTGGCATCTCGAACAGGGGTCTCGACGTCCGCCTCGGTGACGATCACCGCAGGTCGGAGCGACGTGACGAGTCGTCGCTTTGCGCTTTCGGTCAGCCGTTGATCGACCGGCCAGACCGCATCGCCCTTGTCGTGTGCCTTGGTCATCGCCTCGACAAAGAGCGCGCCAGCTGGCAGATCAAGCGCGACCAGACGATTCACTGGCAGTAGCCTAACTGGGCGATGAATGCCCCTGACCTGGACGTTCCCGTCTGGAAAACCGAAGGCGACTACCGCGACATCATCTACGAACACGCCGACGGGATGGCGAAGATCACGATCAATCGGCCCGAGGTCCGCAACGCCTTCCGGCCGCAGACCATCTTCGAGCTGTCTCACGCGTTCGACGTCGCGAGGGACGATCCCGAGATCGGCGTTGTCATTCTCACCGGCCAAGGCACCGAAGCCTTCTGCTCCGGTGGCGACCAGCGAATCCGCGCCGAGGACGGCTATCTCGGTGACGACGAGATCGCGCGGCGCGGCATCGGCCGACTGAACGTGCTCGATCTGCAGATCCAGATCCGCCGGCTCCCGAAGCCTGTCGTTGCGATGGTCGCGGGGTACGCGATCGGTGGTGGCCACGTCTTGCACCTCGTCTGCGACCTCACGATCGCGGCGGACAACGCGCGCTTCGGTCAGAGTGGGCCGCGCGTCGGCAGCTTCGATGGGGGGTTCGGGGCAGGACTGCTCGCGCGCACGATCGGCACGAAACGCGCGAAGGAGGTCTGGTTCCTCTGCCGGCGCTACGACGCGCGACGCGCGTACGAAATGGGCCTCGTGAATGCGGTCGTGCCGCTTGATCGACTCGAGGGAGAGACGGTCGCCTGGTGTCGCGAGATGCTGCAGCTTTCGCCGACGGCACTCAGATTGCTGAAAGCCAGCTTCAACGCCGCCGAGGACGGGCTCGCAGGGATTCAGCAACTCGCCGGCGACGCGACGATGCTCTTTTACATGACCGAAGAGGCTCAAGAGGGCCGAGACGCGTTCGTCGAGAAGCGAAAGCCGGATTTCAGTCGGTTCCCCCGACGGCCGTGAGCGCCGCGCGCCCGTCCGGCGGTGCGACCGGCGTGGCGAGGACTTCGGACTGGATCTCCGCCGCACGCCCGCGCACCCTCGCCGTTGCACTCTCGGCGGTGGCGGTCGGAATCGGCGTCGCCCGCGCGACGGGACACGTGGACTGGTGGCACGCGCTCTTCGCGCTCGCCGTCGCGCTCTCGATGCAGATCGGCACTAACTACGCGAACGACTACTCAGACGGCGTGCGCGGCGCAGACACACGACGAATCGGTCCCGTGCGACTGGTCGCGTCGGGCAGGGCGGCACCAAAAGCGGTGAAGCGGGCGGCCCTTTTCACGTACTCCGTCGGCGCGGTCTGCGGTTTGGTCCTCGCGATCGTCACCTCACCGTGGCTCATCGCGTTCGGTGCGGCATCGATCGCCGCGGGCTGGCTCTACACGGGTGGCCCGCGCCCGTACGGGTATGCGGGGCTCGGCGAGGTCTTTGTCTTTCTGTTCTTCGGCCTCTTGGCGGTCGTGGGGACGACCTACGTCTCTTCTGGCACGATCCCCGGCCTGGCGTGGCTCGCGGCGTCGGCTGTTGGACTGCTCGCCGTCGCGCTCTTGGTCGTGAACAACCTGCGCGATCGCGCCCTTGACGAGGCGGCGGGGAAGCGCACGCTCGCGGTGAAGCTTGGCGACAAAGCGACGCGGTATCTCTACGTCGGACTGCTCGTCGGCGCGTTCGGCCTTGCCGGAGCAGCGACGGGACTGCGCGCCTTCGCGGCGCTCGCGCTTGTGGCGCTGCCGGTCGCCCTTCGCCCAGCGTCGATCGTCATCAAGGGCGCCGAGGGGGCGGCCCTGATCCCTGCGCTCGCGATGACCGGTCTCGTTCAGCTTGTATTCGGCGTCGCGTTCGCGATCGGCGTCGCCATCTGATGCGCGGCGTCGATTCAGTCCTCGTCGTGTTCGCGCACCCACGAACAGAGAAGCTCGACGAATGCGTTCGGGCTCTCGAATGGCGCGGCGTGCCCTGTCGATGCGATGACGGCGGTGGATGCGTTCTCACCGATATCTCCGGCCATTTGCGCAGAAAGGGTTCGGAACTTCGCGTCGCGCTCCCCGGCAACGAAAAGGATCGGCATCGAAAGGCGACGCAACCTCTCGCGGTCGTAGACCTGGGTTCCGGTTCCGAGCCGACGGAGCGCGTCGGCGAGGCCGGCCGCCGTGTTCTCTTCGCGGGCTTCGCGTCCTTGGGCCGAGGGAGGCAGATTGGCAAACATCGGTTGAGCGAGCCATTCGTCCAAGAACCCGGAGAGCGCAAGTGGATTTCCATCGCCTTGAAGTCGATCGGCGAGGGAGTCATCGGCGCGCCGGCGATCGACGCGCTCGCGTTCGTCCTCGATCCCGGGCGAGACACCGATGAGCACCATCGATCGCACGGATTCGGGCGCCACGAACGCCGCGTGCAGGACGACGCGGCCACCCATCGAGTACCCGACGTAGGTCGCCCGACCCACCGTTTCGGCGACCTTGCGTCCCGCCTCCTCGAGGCTCGTGGCGCCGACCGACGTCGACCCACCGTGTCCGGGAAGGTCGACGGTCACGACTTCGAATCGCGAACGGAGTGCATCGACGACCGGCTGCCACGATCTGCCAGTCTGGGTAAAGCCGTGAAGGAGAGCGATGCGGTAGCCCGACCCAAGGCGCTCGGAGGCGAGCGGCGGTTCGCGAGGCGGGCGATCGGACACGAATCGTGACGCTACAAGCGACGTTCGCCGCGACGCTCGTTGACGAGTGGGCGCGCGCCGGGGTGCGTGACGCCGTCATTTCTCCGGGTTCGCGATCGAGCATGCTCGCCGCGGCGCTTTTCTCCGACCGGCGGATCACCACCTACGTGCGCATCGACGAGCGCTCGTCGGGCTTCTTCGCGATCGGGATCGCGCTCGCGAGCAGGCGACCGGTCGTCGTCGTGACGACGAGCGGCACAGCGGCCGCGGAGTTGCATCCGGCCGTGATCGAAGCCGATCTTGCGGGGGTGCCCCTCCTCGTCTGCACCGCCGACCGCCCCTTCGAACTGCAGGACGTCGGTGCTCCACAGACCGTCGATCAGCGGCACCTTTTCGGTCGCGCCGTTCGCTTCTACGCCGACTTCGACGCGCCGAGCGACGAAGCGAAGCCGGCCTGGCGATCACTCGCCTCGCGGCTCGTCCTCGAGGCCGAGCACTCGGGCGACGGTCCCGGCCCGGTGCACGCAAACCTCCCGTTTCGCGAGCCGCTCGGCGGGGAACCGGACGAACTACCGATCGGGCGTCCCGGTGAACGCCCCTACCACGAGATCACGGGCGCTCCCGGCGTTTCTGAGGAGGCGATCTCCGATCTCGTCGACCTCGTGAAGAAGACGAAACGGGGAATCATCGTCGCCGGGCGCTCGGGTGCGGGCGCCGAAGCGAGCCTTGCGTTTTCGCGGGCGAGCGGCTGGCCCGTTCTCTCCGACGTGCTCGCGTTTCCCCGCGAGACGAACGACGGCATCATCGCCGCCTGGGAACCGATCGTGAAGTCGCCGTTCGCGATGAGGTCACTCAAGCCTGACGTCGTTGTGCGGGTTGGCGCGCCGCCGGCGTCCCGTCCGCTTGCGACGTGGCTCGCGCATACCGTCGAGACGGGGACGCGCCAAGTCCTCGTCGACCGGTACGCGAGATTCGCCGACCCCGGTCGGGCGTCGGCGATGGTGCTGCACGCCGATCCCGGCGCGCTCTTCTCCGAGGCTGCCCGTCGCCTCGGAGGCGCGAAGCGGGAAACGTCGCTCTTCGACGCGTGGACGGATGCGGAACGGTCCGCCCAGCTCGCGATCGACGAGCTGCTCGCCGATATTCCAGATGCGAACGAACCCGCAGTCGCCCGCGATCTCTTCGCGTCGGTGCCGCCGAGCTCGACGCTCGTCGTCTCATCGTCAATGCCGATTCGCGACGTCGACGCGTTCGGTCGACCGCGCGCCGCAGCTCCGGTGGTCTACGCGAATCGTGGCGCGAACGGCATCGACGGCGTCGCGTCGTCCGTGCGCGGCGTCGCGATCGCCCAAAACCTCTCCGGGACGGACGTGTCTCCGACCGTCGGCTTGCTCGGCGATCTCGCGTTCTTGCACGACCTCTCGGCGCACGTCTTCGGGGTCGACGAGCAGCGCGTCGGGACCACCTACGTGGTGATCGACAACAGGGGCGGTGGCATCTTTTCGTTTCTCCCGTATGCCGAAACGATCCGGCGCGACGTGTTCGAGCGCGCTTTTTTAACGCCACAGTCGACCGACATTGCCGCGGTGGCGGCCGCCCTCGGCTTCGGTGTCTTCGATCTCGACGAGCGCTCCGCGTTCGTGCCCGCGCTGCTTGGCGCGATGGCGTCAGACGGCGACCAGCTGGTGCTCGTTCACACCGATCACGCCCGCAACGTCGAGATGCACGCCGAACTCGACGCGGTCGTGGAGGCGTCTCTCGCGCGCGCGCTCCAAGATCACTGATTGCGCGGCCTTCTTGCTGACTAGGCGTCTGCTCCAGCGGCGGTGAGGATCGCGCGGGCGCGGCGCACCATCGGCTCGTCGATCATCGATCCGTCGACGGTGATCGCGCCCAGCCCTTGTTTTTCCGCGGCGCGATAGGCGTCGACGACCCGGTGCGCGTACGCGACCTGCTCGGCGCTCGGGGTGAACGCGGCATTTGCGATGGGCACCTGTCGCGGGTGGATGCACAGCTTTCCCGAGTAGGAAAGTCCCCGAGCGAGCGTGGCTTCGGCGCGGAAGCGATCATCGTCGTCATAGTCGGCGACGATGCCGTCGAACGACGCGATCCCCGCGACGGAGGCCACGAGCGCGACCTTCGAACGCGCGTACAGCACTTCGAGGCCTTCGCGGCTCCGCTCGCCGCCGATGTCCGCCGCCAGGTCCTCGGCACCGAAGTAGACAGCCGCTACCCGTGGGTGCGATGCGATGTTTCGGGCGTTGAGCACACCCTTGCCGGTCTCGATGCCGGCGACGACCAAAAGGTGCCCGAGCCAAAGCGCTGCGAGGCGGCTGTCGACCTCGTCGAGCAGCGCGGCGTCATCGACCTTCGGCAGCACGATCCCTGCCAGAGCCGGCAACAGGACGTCTTTCAGGTCGGCCTCGAAGTGCACAGACGTCACCGGATTGACGCGGATGAAAAGCGCGAACCCAGGCGCTCGCGTCGTTAGCTCGGTCGCCGCCGAACGCGCCTTCGCGCGGGCGTCTTTTTTCGCCGACTCGGGGACGGCGTCTTCCAAGTCGATGATGCCGAGGTCGCAGCCGAGGTCGGGGAGCTTTACGGCTCGATCGGGCGACGTCGCCGGGGTGAAGAGCGCGCTTCGCCACCGCGTCATTGCCACCTGATTTTCGGCCGTCATCGCATTCTCACGAATTCGTCGCTCGGTGCTGAGTCGGTCACGTCGACGGTGTGGGGCGGTTCCGGTCGGGCGCGTGGTCTTGCTTGTAGATCATCGCCGTGCGCTTGAAGCTGATCACGACCTCACCACGTTGGTTGTAACCCGTCGTGCGAACGGTGACGATGCCAGCCTCGGGATGCGACGCCGAATCGCGCGCCTCCAAGACCTCCGAACGCGAGTAGATCGTGTCACCCGCGAACACCGGATTCGGGAGCCGCACCTCGTCCCAGCCGAGGTTCGCCAGCACGTTCTGGGAGATGTCGGGAACGCTCTGGCCGGTAACGAGCGCGAGGGTGAAACACGAGTTCACGAGTGGGCGGCCGAACGTCGTCTGCGCCGCGTAGTGGGCATCGAAATGGATCGGCTGGGGGTTCTGGGTGAGCAGCGTGAACCAGACGTTGTCGGCGTCGATCACCGTCCTTCCCGAGGCGTGCTCGAAGATGTCGCCCACCGCGAGGTCCTCGAAAAATGGGCCGGTCGCCGCCGCGTGCAGCACCACGTCTCCTCCTTCGTCGAGTCCCGGTCGATCGTAGGAGCAGTGCCGAGCGCCCGCCGGCGAAGATTCGTGGTCGGTCTGCCCGGTGGTCAGGGACGTACAAGAGCCCGTCGTGGCTCTTCACCGCCGCGCTGCGGCGAGAGGCTGGCCACGAGAATCCCGGGCAATCTGCGCAGATTGTGCAAGCAGGGTGCATCCTCGTCGATCGGGTCGTAACCTTCCCGAGACCAGCGGAGGTGAAGATGCTCTGCTCAAGCTGCGGAGTGCAGAACGAGCCGGGCGCGAAGTTCTGCTTCGAGTGCGGCAGCGCACTCGCACGTGCCTGCCCGAGCTGCGGCTCTGCGGTGCAGCCAGCGGCGAAGTTCTGTAGCGAGTGCGGATCCACGCTCACGCCGAATGAGCGCGTGGTCCCCACCGAAGTCGCCCCAACGGTTGCGTCTTCCCCGGCTGCGGTTTCGAGGGCGGAACTGCGTCATGTCACGGTGCTCTTCTGCGATCTCGTCGGATTCACGCCCCTTTCGGAGACGAAGGACCCCGAGGACGTGCGCGAGCTTCTCTCCGGCTACTTCGACCTCGCCCGGTCGATCGTCGGCCGCTACGGCGGCACGGTCGAGAAGTTCATCGGCGACGCCGTGATGGCCGTCTGGGGCGCGCCGGTCGCGAAGGAGGATGACGCAGAGCGTGCCGTGCGCGCCGGGCTCGAACTCGTCTCGGCGGTCGCCGTTTACGGATCCGAGCACTCGACGGACCTGAAAGCGCGCGTCGGGATCGTCACCGGAGGTGTCGCGACGACCGAGACCAAAGAAGAAGGCATGGTCATCGGCGACCGGGTGAACATGGCGGCGCGGATCCAGTCCGTCGCCCCGCCCGGGTGCTGCTACGTCGATGAGACGACGCGTGCCGCGACGGCAGTCGCCATTTCCTACGGCGACGCCGGCGAGCACGAATTGAAGGGGAAGGCGGAGCGAGTCCACCTCTACCAGGCGACGAGGGTCGCGGCCGCGCTCGCCGGGTCTCAGCGCTCGAGCGGACTCGAAGCGCCTTTCGTCGGGCGCGATCATGAGCTGCGGCTCGTCAAAGAGCACTTCCACGCGGCGGCCGACCGTCGTTCGGCGCGGCTTGTACTGGTGTCCGGCGTCGCGGGCGTCGGCAAATCCCGCCTTGCGTGGGAATTCTTCAAGTACCTGGATGGACTGGTCGATGACACGCTCTGGCACGCGGGGCGCTGCCTTTCCTATGGCGAGGGGGTGAGCTACTGGGCCCTCTCCGAAATGGTGCGCGCCAGGCTGCAGATCGGAGAAGAAGACCCGCAGGAGGTCGCGGCCGATCGGCTCCGCTCGGGACTCGAGCGCTGGATTCTCGATCCCAATGATCGTGAGTTCATCGCTCCCCGAATCGGACAACTCCTCGGCCTGCCCACTTTGCAGCTCTTCGCGAAAGAGGAGCTGTTCGCAGGCTGGAGACTCTTTTTCGAGCGTCTTGCCGAGCACCAGCCGGTCGTGATGCTCGTCGAGGACCTGCAGTGGGCCGACGCGGGGTTGGTCGACTTTTTGGATCACCTGTTGGAGTGGTCTGCCGACCACGCAATCTTTTTGCTCGTCCTTACTCGGCCGGAAGGGACCGAAAAACGCGGTCTTGGGCTTGGCCGGCGCAACGTGACGACGCTGTCGCTAGACCCACTCCGCGACGAGGTGATCGGCGAGCTGCTCGACGGCCTCGTCTCCGGTTTGCCCGTTGAAGCTCGGGCAAGCATCGTCGAACGCGCCGAAGGGATCCCGCTCTACGCGGTCGAGACCGTGCGCAGTCTCCTCGACAAGGGCGTCCTCGCCAAAGGAGCGGGCGGAGAACTGCGGCTCGTCGGCGAGCTCGGCGCGTTGGAGATCCCGCCGGGGCTGACGGCGCTCATCGCCTCGCGACTGGATGCCTTGTCGCCCGAGGAGCGACGGCTCGTCAAGGAGTGTTCGGTGCTCGGCGGGTCATTCCCTCGCCAGGCGATCGAGGCCGTCACCGACACCGACCCCGCTGAGCTCGACACGTTGTTGACCTCGCTCCTGCGAAAAGAGGTCCTCACCGTCCGAGCGGACAAGCTCTCGCCCGAGCGCGGCCAATACGCCTTCACGCAATCGCTCATCCGGTCGGTCGCCTACGACACGTTGACGAAGGCAGAGCGCAAGACCCGCCACCTGCGTACCGCCGAACACCTGCGCAACGCCTTCCCCGACCAAGGGGCGGAGGTGGCCGAGGTGATCGCCACCCACCTCTACGACGCGTACAAGGCGGCGGGTGACGATCCGAACGCCGACCAACTACGCGAACAGGCGAAGAGTGCCTATGCGGTTGCGGCGGAGCGGGCGGAGTCGGTCGGCGCTCCCGAAGCCGCTGAGGTTGCCTTTCTGACGGCCGCGGAGCTTTCCAGCGATGGTGCCGAACTGGCCGATCTCACCGAGCGCGCAGGTCAGATGGCGAATCTTGCCGGAATGTCCGAACGTGCCGGTGCACATTTCGAAGCGGCGATCGCCGCGCACGGTAGCGCCGGAAGGGTCGTCGAAGCTGCCCGCGCCACGACCGGGCTCGCGCACGCTCTGCGGCGTCTCGGCCACGCCGAGCAGGCGATCCTCCTGCTCGGCGAGGCGCTTGCCTCCCTCGAATCCGACTCAGCGCCAGCCGCCGTCGTCGCAGATCTCCAAGAAGAGCTCGGCAACTCCTTTGTGTTTGCCGGCCATCTGCAAGACGCCCTCGAACCGATCGAGCGCGCGCTGACCGTTGCCCAGCACGAAGAGCTGCCGGAAACCTTTGCGCGGGCGCTCGGCACGAAAGGCGTCTTCCTAGCGCAGCTGGGTCGCGTGGAGGAAGCCCGCATTAGCTACGAGGCAACGATCGAAGTCGCCCGTCGGCACGGCGTCACTTACACCGAGCGGCGCGCCGAGGCGAACCTCGGCAGCCTCTGCCTCGTTTATGACGTGCCGGGAGCTGCGAAGCACTGTGAGGCGTGCCTGGCGCTAGCCCGACGAGCTGGGGATCGGTACGCCGAAGCGATCGCGGGTGGGAACCTCATGAATCTCCTGACGATGACCGGTCGTTTCGACGACTCATACCGACTCGGAACCGAATTGCTCCAATCCGGCCGTGATCCGATCGGAACCTCGTGGGTTCGGCTGAACCTCGCCGAGGTCGACAGGCTCGTCGGTCGCGCGGAGCGCGCGCGCGAACTTCTCGTCGCTGCCGAGGATCTGGGGGCGAGCGACGACCTGCAGGATCGAACCGGCTACGCGGCCTACGCGAGCAGCATCGCGCTCGATGAGGGAGACGCTCGTGGTGCGCTTGACGCGGCGTCGCGAGCAATCGCCGAATCGTTCGGCGCCGACCCCGGGGTCGTCTACGAGGCGATTCGAATGGCGTTCCCGAACATCATCGACGCCGCCGTCGCCCTCAAGGACCTGGAAGAAGCCGAGCGTGTCGTCGAGCAGCTCTCCTCTCGACCGCCGGGCGAGGTTCCGCCCTTCCTCAAGCTCCAACTGCTTCGCGCCCGCTCCCTGCTGGGCGCCGCGAGAGGCGAGGACGAGGGCGTCGAGGAGGGACTTGTCGGAGCGGAGCAAGGATTGCGCGATCTCGGCTACCCGTTGTGGGCGGCGCGATGTCAGCTCGACCTTGCCGATTGGTACGGCCGCCAAGGCCGAACAGACGAGGCCGATGCAAGAGCCAGAGAGGCGGCGGCGACCTTCGAGCAGCTCGGAGCCCGGCCCCTGCTCGAAAAGGCGCGGAGCCTGCTTGCTAGCGATCGAGTGAACTCTCACCAAGGAGTTGAAGCGCAACCAGCGGGCTGATCGTGCCTGTTGCCGTCAACCTGGTCGCCCAGACTTGGAGAAGCGCCTGGTATCCGCGAGCCGCTTAACTCGCGAACCGGCGCGCGTCGCGCGCCGCGTAACGGGCGACTTCGTTGTCGGTGGCGGACGCCTGCTCGATCGACTCGACGATCTGCGACAACGAGTCCGCCGGGAACGCACACGTCATCTCGTCGGGGGACATCCCGGTTCGCGCGCGCGAAAGCGCGCAACCGACGCTCGCGGCCGCTCGCCGTTGTTCCTTCGCGATCGCGACGATCTGGCACTGCGGCTTGCCGCTGATGGACAGGTCGGGGACCGCGTCGGAGATCACCATCATTTGGCGTCCGTTCACCCTGACGAGCACGACGTCGGGAGGGACCCCTTCGGGGAAGGCAGCGAGCGGCCCGTACGTGATCGCTTCGGGTCGCGTCGACACGGTGGGCAATTCGGCGATGTCATCGCTGCCGACCCACTGCGCGTCGAGCACCGTCTTCATGTCGTCGTTGTGCGCGACCTCGCCCATCGTGGCGAGGCCGTGGGTGAGCCGGCCCACCGAGCAGTTGCCGTGATCCTCCGGATCGGTCACAAAGGCACGTTCGGCCGCCTTCACCCAGAAGACGCAACTCGCGGGCACGCGCCCGCGCCGCCCATCCTCGGCCGGCTCCGACATCGGTTCGTCGAAGCTCGGTATCGAGGTCGGCTTCGTCGCCCCGAACGCGATCGCGATCGGCGGCGATTGCAGGTGGAGCGCGGCGCCGAGTCGCCACGCGAGGTCGGGCCAGTCGAAGCTCGTCATGGAGTTCGTTTTAACGCGTGGACGGCGGGAGTTCGGCGGTTCCTTGAGACACCTGTGGCAGGCTGAAAACGTGGGGAGCGCTTCCGAAGATCTCGCATTTCGCGGCCTCGTGCACCAGGTGAGCGACGCGACGCTGCTCGGCCACCTCGACGGAGCGCATGAGACTGTGTACGCCGGGTTCGATCCCTCCGCCGACAGCCTGCACATCGGGAACCTGATGCTGTTGTGCACGCTTGCGCGTCTGCAGAGCTTCGGCCACCGTCCGATCGCGGTGGCGGGCAGCGGCACCGGGCTGATCGGCGATCCGGGAGGAAAAGCTGTCGAACGGCCGCTCGTCCCGCCAGAGGTGCTCGCGGCGAATGTCGAGGGAATCCGGCCGCAGCTGGAGCGGTTCTTGGACTTCTCCGCCTCCGCGGGAGACACGCGGGCGGTCGTCGTCGACAACGGTTCGTGGCTTTCCAAGCTTGATGTGATCGGGTTCCTGCGTGACGTCGGCAAGCACTTCACCGTGAACCAGATCGTTGCGAAAGAGGCGGTGCGGAGCCGCTTTGAACGACCCGACCAAGGGATCTCTTACACCGAGTTCTCCTACATGCTTTTGCAGGCGTACGACTTCTTGCACCTTTTCGACGAGTACGGCTGTCGCGTCCAGATCGGCGGCAGCGACCAGTGGGGCAACATCACGCTCGGCGTCGAGCTGATCAGAAAAGTCCGCGCCGAGACCGCCTACGCGCTGACGACGCCGCTCGTCACGAAGGCCGACGGGACGAAATTCGGCAAGTCCGAGGAGGGCGCGCTGTACCTGGACAAACGGCGGACGAGCCCGTTCGAGCTCTACCAGTTCTTCTTGCGCACGGACGACGCGGTGGTGCCGGCGTACCTGCGGTACTTCACCTTCCTCGATCACGACGCGATCGCCTCCCTCGATGACGCCACCGCGCAACACCCGGAACGACACGACGCGCAACGTGCGCTCGCGCACGAGGTGTCGGCGCTCGTCCATGGTGCCGAGGAAACGGCGCGCGTCGAACGGGCGTCCGAGGCGCTCTACACAGAAGACGTCGCCGGTCTCGATGAAAAGACCCTGCTCGAGGTGTTCGCGGAGGCGCCGTCGTCGACACTCGCACGGAGCGCGATCGACGGGGCGGGACTCGACCCCGTCGAGGCTTTCGCCGCGTCCGGCCTCGTGGCGTCGAAGTCGGCGGCGCGCACCACGATCGAACAGGGCGGCGCCTACGTGAACAACCGGCGGATTCGCTCCGGCGAGCAGATCACGACCGACCGCCTCATCGCTGGTCGGTACCTCGTCCTGCGCCGGGGTCGCCGCGAGCTCCACCTGTTGCGCTTCGGGTGACGAGAT
>JBAVUF010000186.1:0-5020 GCA_049696635.1 Acidimicrobiales bacterium
CCAACTCGTCTTCACGCAATCGCCCGGGCCGGCGTCACAGGCGGGCACCGACTCGAGCGCCTTCACCGACGAGCCGATCGTCGCTGTGGAGGACGCCTACGCCAACATCGTTACCTCGGACACTTCGCAGGTAAGTCTCTCGATCACCGCTGGCACCGGGACAGCTGGCGCCACCCTCGGGCAATGCAAGGCAAACCCGCTCAATGCCTCTGCGGGACTCGCCGCCTTCACCGCCTGCGGCATCAACAAGCCCGGTAGCAGCTACTCCTTGACCGCGACCGATTCCAGCGACTCGCTCACTTCATTGCCCAGCGCCGCCTTCACGATCGTTCTCGGCTCGCCGAACCAGCTCGTCTTCACCACCGAGCCCGTCGTGACCGGGGGGACCCAAGCTGGCACGGGAGGGTCAGCCTTCACAAACTCGGGTGCGAGCGACGGACAGCAGCCGGTCGTCACGATCGAAGACGCCGCCGGCAACACCCTGACGTCGGACACCTCGACGGTTACCCTTCTGATCACTTCGAACGTCGGACCGAACGGCTCTGTCCTCACCTGCTCGTCGAACAACGTGGCCGCGACGGCCGGGGTCGCCACCTTTTCTGGCTGCAAGATCAACACGGCCGCGTCCGGCTACACCTTGACGGCGACCGATTCCAGCGACTCGCTCCCCTCGGCCACCAGCAGCTCTTTCTCGATCGGCGTCGGACTGGCGGCCCAACTCGCCTTCACTACCCAGCCCGTCACGAGTGCGGGTGCCCAGGCCGGCACTGACGCGGGCGCCTTCACAAACTCGGGCGCGAACGACGGTCAGCAGCCGGTCGTCACGATCGAAGACGCCGGTGGCAACACCGTGACTTCGAACACCTCGTCTGTGACCCTCGCAATCACTTCCGGGACCGGACCTGGCGGAGCCACCCTCTCCTGCACGTCGAACCCGCTCGCCGCGTCGGCCGGCGTCGCCACTTTCTCCGGCTGCGGCATCAACAAGCCGGGTAGCGGATACACCTTGAAGGCAACCGACGGTTCGCTCACCTCGGCCACCAGCATCAACTTCTCGATCGGCGCGGGGCCGGCGACAAAACTCGTCTTCACCCAGTCGCCCGTCAACACGGCGGGGGCGCAGGCCGGTACGGGCGGGATCGCCTGGAGCCAGCAGCCAATCGTCACGATCGAGGACGCCAAGGGCTACACGGTCACCTCGAACACCTCGTCGGTGACCCTTGCGATCACCTCCGGCACTGGGCTAGCAGGTGCCACACTCTCGTGCACGCCGAACCCCGAGCCGGCGCTGGCTGGAGTCGCCACCTTCTCCGGCTGCGCCATCAACACCGCGGCATCCGGCTACACCTTGACCGCGACCGACGGCTCGCTCACCTCGGCCACGAGCCTCTCCTTCAAGATCGCTGTCGGGCCGGCGTCGTCGCTCGTCTTCACCACCGAGCCTCCCTCATCGACAGCGAAGGGCAGTAGCCACACGTTCTCCACCTCCGTCACGGTCGAAGACGCGGGCGGCAACGCGGTGGCTTCCTCCTCGGTGACCCTTTCGCCGTCGGGCGGCACGCTCGTCTGCAGCTCGAACCCTGTCTCCAGCAACTCAAGCGGTGTCGCCGCCTTCAGCGGCTGTTACTTCAAAAACAGCACGAGCAACGGCACCTACCACTTGACTGCGACCGACGGCACGCTCACGGCGCAAAGCACGAATATCAGTGTCACTTAGGGGCAGTGCAATGGCCAAGACCACACAACGCCAACGCGTCTCCAAGGACGAGCAGGGCGCGACCTTGATCCTGGTGCTGATCTTCACGCTCGTGACGAGCTTGACCATTGCCGGTCTGTTCACCGCGCTACGGAACGACCTGTCGAACTCGAAGAACTTTGCCTCGGCTCGATCGCTGCAGTACGACGCGACGACTGCGACCGACCTCGCGATCCAGTCGATCCGCTACACGCCGCTCCTCGGGACCGGTCAGACCCTCAACGCCAGCCCGCCGCAGCCGTGCTGGGCTGTCGGCGGAACCTACGGCGCGGCTTCGACGAACCCCACGCAGGACGGCGTGAACATCGCCGTGTGGTGCAGCACCGCTTGGTTCCCGACCTCGGCGACCACACGGGTGGTCACGATTTCGGCGTGCCAGGCTTCGCTCACCAACTCAGCTTGCGCGCAGAACCCGGTGCTTCAGACCGTCGTAGCGTTCAACGACTATCCCGCCGGGGGCAGCGAACCGACCGACGGCCAATGCGTCGTCTACTGCGGCGCGGGACTCGCCATCGACAGCTGGCTGCAATTCCCGACCGTTCCCACAGTGAGCGGCCTCTCGTCGACCTCGGGGTCGGTAAGCGGCGGCGGCTCCATCACCATCACGGGCTCAAGCTTCGCTCAGGACTCGACGATCAACTTCATCGAAGAGTCTGGCGGCACTCCAACGACCAACAATGTCGTCGTCTCAGTCCGGAGCAGCTCGTGTTCCAGTACCTCGTGTACCGCAACCATCCCCGCCGTCACGTCAGCCGGCGACTACTTCGTCACGGTGACGACTCCGGAGGGCTCGAGTGCTGACAGCCAGTCAGAACTATACGACTTCCAAGTAGGCACCCCTGTGATCACCGGCGTGAGCACGCCATCGAGCGGTTCGCTCGGCGGCCCAAGCACCGGGGGCACCTTTGTAACGATCTCCGGCAGCAACTTCATCGTCGGCGACACGGTCAACTTCCTGCAGGAGCAGAGTGGCTCGAACTGTGGCACGGCGGTCTCCGGCGCACAACCACAAGGTGCCACCTCGGTCACTGTGTCGCGAACCGGCGCCGACACCGTCGTCATCACGGCCCTCGCACCGAACATCACCTCGGTGAGCCCTGATACGTATTTCGTGTTGGTGACGTCACCGAGCAACGTGACCTCGGCGAACCCATCGAATTGCTCAAACGTCTTCACCTACACGGCGGTCGTGCCGACGGTGAACACCGTCAGCCCGGCGAGCGGCCCCTCGAGCACGGCCATCACCATCATCGGGACAGGGTTCTTGTCCGGCGCCACCGTGTCGTTCACGCCCGAGAGTGGCGGCCAACCCAACGGGTCTCCGATCAACCAGACCACCGTCAGCGTCGCATCTTCTGGAGACGAGCTCACCGCCGACGCCCCGACGCTCACCAAAGGCGATACCTATTTCGTGACAGTGTCGAACGCAGGTGTTTCCGGTTCGAGCAGCGAATTCCCCGTCTTCACGGCCACGTAATGCCAAGCATCGCGTCCAAAAAGGAAGCCACCGAGTGACACGATCGCACTTTTCATTCCTGAGACGTCCAAAAGAGACGGGCGACGGAGGCTTCACGCTCATCGAGATCGTCATCGTCGTCGCCATCCTCGGCATCCTCTCCGGGATCGCAGTGCTCGCACTCGGGAACCAGTCCGGCACGACCTCGCGGGCGGGTTGCGAGAGCGCCTTCCGCGCCGTACAGGGGGCGGTCCAGGCCTACAAAGCGGCGATGGGTGACTTCCCCAACGCAACCGCGGCGAACGGCGGCAACGGCTCCCTCCCAGCGACCGACGGCGACGCCGGCGGCCAGAACACCGCCACTGCTACCAGCGGAGCCGGCTCCGAACTACTCGTGAAAGGTGACACCTCCCCGAACACGGTCGCCTTCGCGGCCACGGCAGGACCCTGGCTGCAAACCCTTCCCGTCAGCAGTGGTCACTGGTCAATCGGGGTCTCCAACGACGGTTCGGGAACCGTGACCGTCTACAGCAAGTCAGGCTCTCCGCGTGGCACGACGGCGTCGAACTGCCCCGCGACCTGAAGCAAGATCGACGTATTCCTTCGAGCGTCCGCTCCTGAACGGATAGACCCGGCCATCTCGACGAGGTCCGACCGAAGGAATCAGTTCAGGCAAAAAAACGCTAGGTCGTTCGAAATGTCGGGTCGTAGCGGGCGCGAAAGCTCCTCGTTCGCACGTCTTCGAGGTTGAATCCAAGAAGACCGCTCGTCATCTGCAATTGCACCGGCGTTGCGGCGCGACCGGTGGCAAGCTGACCATGAGTAGCGTGGGTTCTTAATCCCCCTGCTGGAACGAGCACGACGCTTCCGGCGATCGCGATTGGCTCCACTCCTTTCAGGCCGATTGACCTTGAACTCGCACCTGAGCCTGCCGGTCGCAAGAGAGAGCGCGAATACGTTCGAACTCAGATCCTGCAGATAGACGATGCCGTCCACGACGATCGGGTTTCGTAGCCAGAGAACCGGTCGCCGACACACTGCTCGCCGCTTTCCCAGTGAGTTCGAAGCTCCAGGCCCTCATCAGCCGAGAAACGTTGACAGAGAGATGCGCGAGTCAGCTGCATCACGAGTGTTCGCGAGAGCGCCGTTTGGGTACGGCCAGGACCGGGAAGTCGCCGACACGAGGGCTCGTCTTCCGTTGTGACTCGCGACGAATAATGAGCCGCCCGCGACCAGCAAGAGGACGACGGCACCGAGGCTCCCGACACGCAGAAACCGCGCATTGATTGCGCCGTTCCGTTTGTCCCGACGCGATTGATCGAAACGCAAAACTGTCGGCTCTCTTGCTCGAATCCCGCTTCGGCCGACATCTTGTCGCGGCGCGCTCCAAGGCAGAATACCCCGCTGCCAATTTGCAACTGAATCGAACCGACTATTCGGCCTTCGTCCAACGAAATCGATCCACCCGGTAGAGCGGGCTCCGGTGACCGCGATGAATAGCAAGATCAGGACGAATGTCACCCAAAATGCCGCTCGTCACACATCGTGCGGCAGAAACGATCACGGGAACTCGCGACTGAACGGGCGGGGCTTCTCGAGGAGGAGCGGCGCGCGGCGAGCCAGCCTCGTCCCCGCGTCGCGCCGACAGCATGCGAGCGAGCCTGTCGTCAGTCGGGCATCGAAATTCTGGCGGGGTCGGGCTCGAGCGTGCGATCCGGAACATTGGCGAGGCCGGCGAGCGGATCTCGATCCGACAAATCGAGCTCACCCGCCGGCTTCGGGCGGCTGATGAGGAACCCCTGCGCGTA
>JBAVUF010000187.1:0-6080 GCA_049696635.1 Acidimicrobiales bacterium
GACCGGCGATGCCGATCTGTTCGCCGAGCGCCGCGATCGCGTCGACGAGGTCGAGGCCGCAACGCACGGCCCGTTCGGCGTCGTCTTCGTGCGCGACGGGCGTCCCCCAGACGGCGAAGACCGCGTCGCCGATGAAGTTGTCGATCACTCCCCCGTAGCGCTGCACGACCGCCCGCGCCACGTCGGCAAAGCGCACGAGCAGGTCGCGCACCTCCTCGGCGTCTCGAGTCTCGGAGATGCTCGTGAAGCCGACGAGATCGGCGAAGAGCGCTGAGATCAGACGTCGTTCCGACGGCGGAGGTGCGGGAGCCCGCACCTCGGACGCCGCGAAACTGGCGCTCGTCGAACCGAGCGGAGCTCCGCACTGCTGGCAGAAGCGCTTGCCGGCCGACGCCGTGGCTCCGCAATTCGGACAGGTGAGCGCGAGCGGGCCACCGCAATCGCCGCAAAAACGGGCCGAGTCCTCGTTCTCGGAACCGCACGAAGGACAGTGCAACAAGATCCTCCCCGGAAGGACCCACCGACAGTAGCGAACGCCGAGACAGCGCCCTGATTCGAGGCGCAGGTCGCTCAGTAGTCTTTTTGCTCAATGCCAGAGTCGTACGACATCCAGAGCGTCGAGTCGCGCTGGCAGCGCCGCTGGGCCGAAGAGGGCACCTACGAGATCGACGGCGACGATCCCCGCCCTAGCTACTACGTCCTCTGCATGTACCCGTATCCGAGCGGTCCCGCTCACCAGGGCCACATCCGCAACTACACCTTCGGGGACACGCTCGTCCGATTCCGCACGATGCAGGGATACGGCGTCCTCTCCCCCTTCGGCTTCGACTCCTTTGGGCTCCCAGCGGAGAACGCCGCCATCAAAGGCGGCGCTCGCCATCCGCGCGAATGGACCGAGGCGCGCATCGGCGAGCTGAAGGACAGCGTGATCCGCCTCGGTGCCGTCTACGACTGGCGCCGCGAGGTGCGCAGCCACGATCCGGAGTACATGCGCTTCAACCAGCTGATCTTCCTGCGTTTTCTGAAGGCCGGTCTCGCCTACCGCGACAAGGCGACGGTCAACTGGTGCCCGGGCTGTCACACCGTGATCGCCAACGAACAGGTCCTCCCCGACGGAACCTGTGAGCGTTCCGGTGATCTCGTCGAGCGTCGACAGCTCGAGCAGTGGTTCCTCCGCATCACGAAGTACGCAGACGACCTCCTCTCCGCCCTCGACTGGCTCGACTGGCCGGAGAAGGTAAAGACGATGCAGCGCAACTGGATCGGCAGGTCCGAAGGGGCGCGCCTGCGCTTCGCGGTCGACGGCCACTCAGACCTTTCCATCGAGGTGTTCACGACCCGCCCCGATACCGGTTTCGGCGCCACTTTTCTTGCACTCGCGCCGGAGCACCCGCTCGTCGACGGGCTGACGACGCCCGACAACGTCCTACAGGTCGCGGAACTGCGGCACCTCACGGCGATCGAGACGGACGTGAGGCGAATGGCCGACGACGCGGCGCAAAAGCGCGGCGCGCCAACTGGGAGTTTTGCGACCAACCCCTTCAACGGCCGGAGCATCCCGATCTACGTCGCCGAGTACGTGCTTTCCACCTACGGCACAGGCGCAATCATGGCGGTGCCGGGAGAGGACGAGCGCGACTTCGACTTCGCGACGATCCACGGCCTCCCCGTCATTCGCACCGTCGCGCCGCCCGATGATTTCGCCGGCGGCGCCTGGACCGGGCCTGGCGAGAAGATCAACAGCGGCTTTCTGGACGATCTCGACGTCGAGCGGGCGAAGCAAGCCGCCACCGAATGGCTGGTCGGCGAGGGCGCCGGCGAGCCGCACGTGCAGTACCGACTGCGCGACTGGCTGATCAGCCGGCAGCGCTACTGGGGCTGTCCGATCCCCGTCGTCTATTGCGACACCGACGGCATCGTCCCTTTGCCGGAGTCCGCGCTCCCGGTCCTTTTGCCCGACGACGTCGAGTTCACACCGACCGGTGAGTCACCGCTCAATCACGACGAGGGATTCCTCCACGTCGACTGCCCGCGCTGCGGCAAGCCGGCACGGCGCGAGACGGACACAATGGACACCTTCGTCGACTCGTCGTGGTACTTCCTGCGGATGTGCTCACCGAAGGATCTCGAAGAACCCGTCGACATCGGCGCGGCGCGCCATTTCATGCCGGTTGATCAGTACATCGGCGGCATCACCCATGCGATCTTGCACCTTTTGTACGCGCGCTTTTACACGAGAGCGCTCGGCGACCTCGAACTGGCACCGGCGGAGATCCGTGAGCCGTTCACACAGCTTTTCTGCCAGGGGATGATTCGCCTCGGAGGTCGGGCGATGTCGAAGTCGAAGGGGAACGTCATCGCGCCGAACGAGTACTTCGCAACCGTCGGGGCCGACGCGTTGCGGCTCTTCCACCTCTCGGTCGCGCCGCCAGTCGACGACTTCGACTGGACAGACCAGTCGAACGAGATGATCGACGGCGGATCGCGTTTCCTCCGCCAGGTATGGCAGCTCGCGACGGACACCGATTCGGTCGCGCACGAGACCGAAGGGGACGGTCGCAACGCGATCGCAATTGACGAGACAGCCCTGCGGCGCGAGACGCACCGGGTGATCGCCGCGGTCACCGAGGACTTCGGCCGCTACGAGTTCAACACCGCAGTCGCCCGCGTCCGCGAGCTGCGCCGTGCGATCGTGCAGGGGTTGCGATCCGGAGTCGATCGCACCTGCGTCAACGATTCGATCGATGTGCTGTTGAAGCTCGTCGCACCGATGGCTCCGCATCTCACCGCCGAAGCGTGGGAAAAGCGCAGCGGCGGTCACATCCACGAGGAATCCTGGCCGGTCGCCGACCCCGAGCTTTTGGCCGAGGAGTCGGTCACCCTCGTCATCCAGGTGAACGGCAAGGTCCGTGACCGCATCCGCGTCGAGGCGTCGATCACGGAGGCCGAACTCGTCGACCTAGCCCTCGCTTCATCGGCCGTCGTTCATTACCTGGGCGGCAACGAACCGCGTCGCATCATTACGAAGCCCCCTCGGCTCGTGAACATCGTCGTCTGACGAAGCCGCGAGGTCTCAGGTAATCGCGGCTCGCGTCGCGTCGGCACGGGTGACATCGTCGAGCAACGCCGCGACCGGTGCCGAAGGAAAGTCGACAAGCGATTCCAGAACGACGTCGGCGATCGCCCATCGCGGATCGCCTTCGGTGCCGGGTTCGGGGACACCGATGACCGCCATGCGCGCCGCCTTCGCGGCGATACAACCGTTCACCGCGTCCTCGACGACGACGCATCGAAGCGGATCGGCGCCGAGCTCTTCGGCGGTGAGCAGGAGCACCCCCGGATGGGGCTTTCCGAGTGGCACACGCTCCGCCGAGACGACGACCGGGAAGTGCCTACGGAGATCGAAGCGGTCCAACACCGCTTCGATGATCTCCATCACCGATCCGGAAGCGAGGGCAAGACTGAGGCCGCGCGCCTCGCAGAACTCGAGTGCCTCCAACGCACCCGGAAAGAGCAGCGCGCCATCCGCGATCTCTTCGACGACGCGGCGCACGATCGCGGCGGCAAGCTGCGCGTCGGTGGGACCGGCGAAGCCGAAACGCCGGCGGAACAGCGCCACCGCCTCGTCGGCGCGCATGCCGGTAATAAGTCCTTGGCCGAGAAACGGTCGGATGTCGACCCCGACCGAATCGAGAACCTCGGCCTGGACGCGGTTCCAGATCGGCTCGGAGTCGACGAGCAGCCCGTCCATGTCGAAGATGACCGCCGCGGCGCTCGTCGTGGCCGGGGCGGAATCAAGACTCATCCGGTCTCGCCGCGCAGGTACCGCTCGAGCTCGGCGGCGATCTCCTCGCCGGTCGGCAGGGACTCCCCCTCGAAGCCGATGACCGGCTCGGCGCCGGCGTCGAACTGCTCCTCGAGCTCTTTCACCATCGCCTTGTGCTCGTCGGACTGGGAGATGAGCTCGTCGACCTGGCGGCGCGCCTCATCGGCGCTCTCGCGCAGGGCGTCCGTCCCGAGCACGAGTCCGCCGACCTCGCAGAGCCCTTCGACGAGCGCGAGCGCGGCCGGCGCAAACGGCATCGCCGCGACGTAGTGCGGCACGCGTGCCCACAACCCGATCGAGGGGATCCCGGCCTCGTCGAGCGCATGACCGATAACCTCGCCGATTCCGGCCGGCACATCGACAGAGCCGTGCATGAAGCCGACCTTGCGCGTGAGCTCGGGCTTTGACGCCGTCGAAATGAGCTTGATCGGACGCGTGTGCGGCGACGCGATCGGGAAGGCGCCGAGCCCGATCGCGACGCGCGCTTCGAGATGCTTCGCGATGCCGACGACCTCTTCGGTGAACGGCTTCCAGCGATAGTCCGGCTCCGGCCCGATCAAAAGCGCGACGCCCGTTCCCATCCGGTCGCGACCGACGACGATCGCTGGCTCGGGCCAGGAGATCGAAGCGCGCACGCCGTCGTCGACGCGCAGCCGCGGCCGGCGCGCCCGTTGGTCGATGAGCTCGTCCGGGTCGAAGGTGACATAGGTCGAAGAGTCGATGTCGGTAACGATCGCGGCGAGCGCCGTCGCGGCCGCAAAGCCGGCGTCGATCCAGCCGTCGAGCGCGACGACGAGAACGGGGCGTTCGGGCAGCTCGGCGGAGGATTGTTTCCTGGCGAACGTCACAATTCGAGGCTAACGATGCCGCCCGGCGACGCCCCTCACCGCTCGAGCACGACAAGCCCGTGCTCAGAGGCGTTGCACGGGCGCGAGCCGTCCTCGGTGACGACGACGATGTCCTCGATGCGCGCCCCGAAGCGCCCTTCGAGGTAGATCCCGGGCTCGATCGAGAACGCGTTCCCGGGTACGACGATCTCCCTGTTGCCCTCGACGATGTAGGGCTCTTCGTGTGCCTCGATACCGATCCCGTGTCCCGTGCGGTGGATGAACCACTTCGCGAAGCCCGCGTCCTCGATGAGCGCCCGGGGGACCCGGTCGAGTTCTTCTGCGGTGACCCCGGGCTCCACTGCGGCGAGGGCGGCGCTCTGCGCGATTTCGAGCACGGCGTAGAGCTCGCGAAACTCCGACGCCGGCTCACCGACCGCGACGGTGCGCGTCGTGTCCGAGCAGTAGCCGACGTCACCGTCGAAGACGTAGCTTCCCCCGAAGTCGCAGACGACCACGTCTCCGACGCGAATCACGCGCTCCCCTGCCTCGTGGTGCGGGCTCGCTGAGTTCGGCCCCGAGCCGACGATCGAGAAGTTCACCGTGCGATGGCCCTCTGCCAAAAGGCGCTCGCTGATCTCTCTCGACACGTCGTATTCGCTGCGACCGACGAGCCCGATCTCACCGTGGAACAACGCCTCGGCGACGCGGTCCGCCGCGGCGCCAGCTTTCGCGATCGCTTCCTGCTCGTGGGCATCTTTCACCGCGCGCAATGGGCCTGTCACCCGCGACGCCCCGACGAAGGTGGCGTCGGTCATCGCCCACTGAAGCTGCAGCAAAAGCCCCGCCCAGGCGCGATCGGAAAACGCCACGCGCCGCCGTTCACCGACCAGATCGGCGACAATGCCGACGGCATCGTCTGTTTCGCCGTAGGGGTGCAGCGAAAAGAGCTTCTCGTCGATTTCTACCCGCGGCGCTTCGAGCCTCGGGACGACCAAGGTCGCGTCGGCGTCAGCAGCAAAGACGAGCACCGTCGGGCGCTCGAGGGGCATCGCCTCGTAGCCGGTGAGCCAAGGCAGGTCCGCGCCGATCGAGAGCAGCAGGACGTCGATCTCGAGCTCGTCGAGGCGGGCACGCATCTTCTCAGCGCGCTCCCGGCGCGCCGTCGTGAGGTCGACCCCGTTCACGCCGGGATCGTGAGCGCAGTCGCGGCATCGGCGGACTGGCGGGCGTGATAGCTCGAGCGCGTGAGCGGTGATGCCTCGACGTGCGCGAAGCCGAAGCGTGACGCGCGGTCGCGCAGCTGTGCGAATTCGTCGGGTGTCCACCAGCGCACGACCGGCAGGTGCGCCGCGGAAGGCCGCAAGTACTGTCCGATCGTGACGATCGAGACGCCGACTGTAGCGAGGTCGGCTAGCGCGCCGTCG
>JBAVUF010000188.1:0-2446 GCA_049696635.1 Acidimicrobiales bacterium
TTTTGGCCAGGAAAATGTCCCCACCCCTCGCGCGTTGATCAGGACTTTCTCGCGCCTCCTTTCTCACGCGCCTCGCGCATGCGATAGCTCTCTCCCGAGGTGACGACGACGGTCGAGTGGTGGATGAGCCGGTCGAGCAGACTCGCCGCGGTCGTGTGCTCGGGGAGGAAGTGGCCCCACTCGTTGAAGCCGAAGTGCGAGGCGACGCCGAGCGAACGTCGTTCATAGGCGCCGGCGACCAAGCGGAACAAGAGCTGCGTGCCGACCTCGTCGAGCGGCGCGAAGCCGACCTCGTCGACGATCACGAAGTCAAAGCGCAACAGTTGGTCGATGATCTTTCCGACCGAGTTGTCGGCGATGCCGCGATACAACGTCTCGACGAGTTCGGCAGCAGAGAAGTATCTGACGCGCTTTCCCTGATCGACAGCGGCGTGGCCGAGCGCGATCAAAAGGTGCGACTTGCCCGTGCCTGCGGGCCCGACAATGAGACAGTTCTCGTGTCCGTCGATGAACTCGAGGCTCGCCAGATAGTCGAAGGTCTGGCGCTTCACCGACGAGGCTGAAAGGTCGAACTCGTCGAGCGTCTTTGTCACGGGGAATTGCGCGGCTTGCAGCCGGTTGCGGGCGTTCGCCGCATCGCGTGACGCGATCTCCGATTCGACGAAGGTCCGCAGCAACACCTCTGGTGCCCAGCGCTGCGTCTTCGCCGTCAACAACACCTCCGGGGCGGAGCGTCGGATCTCTGCGAGGCGCAGCCTGCGCAGTCCCGCCTCGAGATCGGCGGCAAGCGGTGGTGGATCCGCGTTCATTGGAACGCCTCCGGCGCGTACTCGGCGAGCGAACGGGCACGCACCTCGCCGATCGGGACGACCAACGCCTCGCCTTTTCTCGCCGGTCGTTGGACGCCCGATCCCGCTTCCAGGATCGCCTGCACGTCTTTTGCCCGGAAGCGTCCGAAGTGGACCGCCCGCTCGAGTGCGACGAGCAGAGCGTCGCGGCCGAAGGCGGCTTGGAGACGCGAGAGCTCGGTGAGCTCTTCGGGAAGACGCGTCGATGCGGTCGCGGCGGCGCTCTTCAGGAACGACACTGCGACGTCGCCCAATGAGAGAAAGGCGCGTTCGGACTCGGTGCGCGGCCGTGGGGCGCGACGCGGCAGTGGGCGCGGTGCGCCATAGTGCTCGTCTTTGACCGAGACCTCACCCGGGGCGACCAGGTCGTGAACAGCGACGATCTCGCCCAGGTCCAAGATCTCGACGCGGCCGTCTGAGACGCGGAGCTGGACGTTGCGCCCGATGTGACGCGTCGGCACCGAATAACGCGCCGATCCGAAGCGCACACAGGAGAGCTTGTCGACCTTTCTCGTTACAAGCGGGACGAGGCTCGCACGAAGGCTCGGCAACGGGGCGAACAGCTCACGTTCAGCTGCGAGACGTTCATTCGGGACCGCGAAGATCTCTGTGTGCAGCGTCGCGTTCACCTCAGCACACCACCTTTTCGCTTCGTCGTTCGCTTGGGGAATGTCTTCGACAGAGAGATCGGCGGGCACGACGAGGTCGGACTTCGCGTAGCCGACGAGGTGCTCGACGAGCCCCTTCGACTCGGGGTCGGCCGCCTCGCAGAAGTCCGGGCGGAACTTGTAGTGCGTCGCGAACCGCACGTAGTCGGGGACCGGCACGACCAGGTTGGCGACGACGCGCGCTTTCAGACAGCCCATGCGATCGGCGAGGACGACCTTTGGGACGCCTCCCAACACCTCGAAGCACTCGGCCAACAGTGAAAGCGTCGTTGCGCGCTTTTCGTTCTCGGAAAAGCGCACAAATCTGAAGCGGCTCCACGCCGACACGGCGCAGAAGACGTGCAAGCCGTTTTCTTGACCCCAGTCGATGACGAGCACCTCGCCCGGTGCCCACACCCCGGGGCGTCGACCACGATGGTTGGAACGTCTGAAGTGCTCCTTTTCTTCTGCGACGAGTCGACGGAAGTTGCGGTCCGAGCCCACATAGCCGGCGGCTCTCGCCTCTGGCAACAGACGCTTCGCGGTGATGCGGGCGTTCGTTCGCCGCACGCGGGCGCGCACGATCTCTTTGACCTCTTCGTAGTTGTGGCCGCGGGGCGTGGGCTCTTTTGGCCCGCGCGCTTCTTGCTCGACGATGCGGCGGACGGTCTTGTGGGTCGTCCCGGTGAGCTCGGCCGCGGCTCGGAAGCTCCCGAGCTCGCGATACGCGGCGATGACGTCCATGCGTTCCCTCGCTGTCTTCTTCAATGGAGTGTCCTCCGGTCGGGTCGGCTGCTGGTTTGCACCGCAACCGTCCCCGGCCGGGGGACACGACTGGTGGATCAGCGAGGAGTGGGGACTGCTACCTGGCCATCAGTGGGGACTTTGTCATGGCCATAACTGGGGACCTCGATCTGGCCACCAGTGGGGACTTTGTCATGGCCACGGACA
>JBAVUF010000189.1:0-5494 GCA_049696635.1 Acidimicrobiales bacterium
CGTCGGGCGCGACGCGCGACACGGCTCCGAGACGTTCGCGAAAGACGCGGTCGACGTCGCCGCGTCGGCTCGGGTGCGAGTGCACCGCTTTGCTCGTCCTGTTCCGACGCCGATCACGGCCTTCGCCGTTCGCCACCTGCGGACGGCCGCGGGAGTGATGGTGACGGCGAGCCACAACCCCGCGCACGACAACGGCTACAAGGTCTACGCGTCCGACGGGGCGCAGATCATCCCCCCAGACGATGCACGGATCGCCGATCTGAGCGCGCGCCTCGGCGCGCCACCGGTCGAACCGCTCTCAGCAGAGGATTCGGCGCGCATCGAAACGATCGATGAACGCGAGCTCTTGGAAGCGTACGCGAGAGTTGCCATCGCGCTCCTTGCTCCCACGCCAGAGCGCAACCTGTCGTGCGTGTACACGCCGTTGCACGGCGTCGGCGGGGCCGTCGTTCCGGACCTGTTCGTGCAGGCCGGGTTCGCGCCACTCGTCGTCGTCCCGGAACAGTTCGCGCCAGACCCGGACTTTCCGACGGTCTCATTCCCGAACCCCGAGGAACCGGGCGCGCTCGACCTCGCGATCGCCGAAGCCACCCGCCTCGACGTCGACCTCGTCATCGCGAATGACCCCGACGCAGACCGCCTCGCGATCGCCGTGCGAGAGGCCCGCGGCAAATACCGCGTCCTAACAGGGAACGAGCTCGGATCGATCCTGGGCGATCACCTCATCGCGGCGAGTTCCGGGCAGGATCGGCTCGTCGCGACGACGATCGTCTCTTCGCGGATGCTGTCGGCTATCGCCCGCGACGCTGGTGTTGCCTTTGCCGAGACGCTCACCGGGTTCAAGTGGATCGCCCGCGCGCAGCGCACGGTTCCGGGCCACCGCCTTTTGTTCGGCTACGAAGAGGCCCTCGGCTATGCCGTCTCGGACGCGGTCGCGGACAAAGACGGCATAACCGCCGCGCTCGTCGTGGCAGGGCTCGCCGCCCACGAAAAGGCGCACGGTCGCACGTTGCTCGACCGGCTCGCCGATCTCGAACACCGCTTCGGCGTGCACGCAACCGCCCAGATCTCGCTCCGGCGCGAGGGCACCGAAGGCACCGCCGAGATCGAACAGATGATGGTGAACCTGCGAGCTGCGCCGCCGACCGAGATCGGCGACCGCAAGATCACCGAGATCGTCGACTACCTGCCGGGCTTCGGTCAGCTTCCGAGATCCGACGTGCTCGCGTTCTTCACGGACGACGACGCCCGCGTCGTCGTCCGACCGAGCGGGACCGAGCCGAAGCTGAAGGCGTACGTCGAGGTGAAGTCAGCGCCGATCGGGCCGGGCGATCTCAGTTCGGCGCGCCGTCGCGCGTGCACCGAGCTCGAAGAGCTGCGCGAGGCGGTCGAAGCGCTCCTCTCCAAGCGCTGAGCGATACACCGACGGCTCCGAAGCACCGGCGTTCACCTCGAAGTCCTCGACAGATAACGACCGGAATCCGCGACCTCGACGACCGAGCCGAAATGCCGAACTCCCGCCCGACGGCCACCCGTCATCGACGGCCGGAACACGTGACACACGTCGTAGTGACGGGCAGTGCAACCAGCCGTTCGATCGGTATCGCTCCCCCACATGCTTCGCACCTACCGAAGGTGCCTTTCTGCCAGCGGGTAATCGCCTCTTCTACGGCCACGAGGTCGCGTCTTGCCCTCGAAAGCAGCGACGCGGCACGAGCGCGCTCGAAGGCGATCGTCGAACCCTCGGGGTCATGTTCGTCGTCCGCGTTCGCACCGTTGGATGCTCGCAAGATCCCGTCGACCTCAACAGAGGAGTCCGCGAGTCGTTCACGCGCCCGCGTGCGAGTCTCGAAAAGGACTGCGAGGAATTGAGGCTGAGCTTTTCCGCTTTCTATGGCCAGCTCCTCTCCACGTCCCGACAACTACCTGGCTGACACTTCACCTTCGCTTCACCAACGACAACTCGGGGGGGGCTTCGGGCGTAGTTCCGATCAGAAAATGGCGTAGACCTTGCGCAGCGTCTCGTGGATGTCCCACGTGCCGGTCCACCCCTTCGGGAAGACCGCTACATCTCCTGCGACAAGGTCGACTGGGCGGCCTCCGTCGATAGTGACGGTCATCCGTCCCTTCAGCACGTGCACGAACTCGTTCGTTTCGAGCAACCATCTCGACGGACCAGGCGTGCATTCCCAGATCCCGACCTCGTCGTCGCCGTTTTGCCAAATGGTGATTCCCGCGGTACGCATCTCGGGACCTGTGGCCTCGGCTAGCGGCCCCCAATCCTCGAGAGCGTCGACGTCCGCGACCCCGGCGAGTGCGACGGTGATCGGCTCAGTTGCCTCGGTCATCTGCGGCTCCTTCCTCGTCCAAAACCGATCGCTTTTCAAATCCGGCGGGCGAGCCGCCCTTCACCAGGTGCGCGATCGCGAGGTTCGCATAGACTGAATGAACAGTCAATCAAACGCCCTGATTTTGCCGGAACCTGCCTGGGGGGCCGATGTACGGACTTTCCGCTGAAGACCTCGACGTCCAGACGAAGGCCCGCCGCCTCGCGGACGCCATCATCCCGAGTGAGGTCGAAGCCGAGATGCACGACGGCGAACTGCCTGCCGACGTGCTCGCCTCGCACCGACAACTCGCCAGCGAACTCGGGCTCGTCGCGACGAACATGCCGACCGAACACGGGGGCGAGGGGCTCTCGGCGATCCAACAGGTTCTCGTGCAAGAACAGATGGGCCGGGTGACGAACGCCCTCGGATGGGTGGCGACGACGCCGCCGTCGTGGTTCGCCGGCGTTGCGACGCCGGACCAGGTCGAGCGCTACGTCGTTCCTTCGGTCACCGGGGAGAAAGAAGAGTGCTACGCGATCACCGAGGAGGGTCCGGGCTCCGACCCCGACTCGCTCGAGGCGACCGTGCATCGCGACGGCGATTACTACGTGGTCAACGGCGTGAAATGGTATGTCACGTCGTTCAATACCGCGTCCTACGCCTTTTTCCAAGGGAAGCTCGATTCGGGGCCGCACGCAGGCGAACACGCGATGGTGATCGTTGACCTTCCCTCGCCCGGGGTGCGGATCGTTCGCGACCCGGCATACATGCACACGATCAGCCATCGTCATCCGATCGTCGCGTTCGAAGACGCGCGAGTCCCTGCAGCAAATCTCGTCGGCACGGAAGGCGAGGGGATGCGCTACGCACAGGAGTGGTTCCGATATGAACGCCTCATGGTCGCGGCGCGGAGCCTCGGGGCAACCGAGCGGCTCATCGATGAGAGTGCCCGATTCGCGAGTGCCCGGATCGTGCGCGGAAATCCGATCAGCGCCTACGGAGCGATCCAGGCGCTGCTCGCCGATAGCTTGACCGAGCTCTACGCGACGCGAGCGCTCGTCTACGAGTGCGCACGGGGCGTCGATGAGGGCCGCGACGTGAGGATCCAACACGCGCAGTCGTCGATGGCGAAGCTGTCGGCATCGGAGTTGGCGGGACGCGTCGCCGACCGCGCGGTCTCGATTTTCGGAGGACGTGGATATATGCGCGAGAACGTCGCCGAGCGCTTCTACCGCGAAGTGCGCGTCGAGCGCATCTGGGAAGGGACAAGCGAAATCCAGCGCGGCATCATTTCGGATCAGCTCGTGAAACGGGGCCTTTCGGCCCTCGTCTAACCATGGGGTTGAAGGCGGGATCTCAGCTCATCATCGCCGGTGCGGGCTCGGTCCGAACCCGGCCGCCGAGGTATGCCCGGGCGATCATCGTCACGAACTGGTAGACGGCGTCCTCCTCTTGGGAGAGCGGTCCTGGGATGGCATGCGGTGACGAAAGACCGCGTTGGACGGACTCACATGCCCGCCAATCCTGCTCGTTCGTCATATCCCAGAACTCCACCGCGAACGCAGGGTCAAACGTCGATTGGTTGACCGATTCCGGAGCGAACGCCCAGGTGCACTCGATGCGCGTCCGATCGGGCGCGAGTGGCGTGAGCCGATGGGTCATGACGTAGTCCGGGTGCAGACTCAAAAGGATGTTCGGAAAGACGTTGGCGTAGATCACCTGCCGCAGAGCATGACCGGCGAGCCCGCGCAGCGGAGCTGCTCGACTCGTGCCGTCGAGCGACATCGTCGACATCCCGTCGCGGATCTCCATCCAACCGCCGACCCACGCGCCGCCGTCCGGGGCGTAGTTCTCGCCACTTCGCGGCGAACTGATGTCGCAGAATTGGGGATGGATCATCGGACAGTGGTAACACTCGTGATAGTTCTCGGTGAGGATCTTCCAGTTCGCATGCGCGTCATAGGTGTGACGCCGGACCACCTTGAGCCGTCCGGGTTCGTACGGCGCGACGAGCGCATCGAGTGTTCCGAGGCGATCGCGCAGCGGTTCACCCGTCTTCGAGGCATCGACGAAGACGAGCCCCGCCCACTCTTCGGCTGGAAGTTCGACTAGTCCGTGCGCCGACGCGTCGAATCCGGCGGCGTCGATGAAGCCCCGCGCGGCCTTGAGATTTCCCTTCAGGTCATAGGTCCAAGCGTGGTAAGGGCAAATAATCCGCTCGCCGTGTGCAGACTCTCCGCAGGCAACGAGCTCGTGTCCTCGGTGGCGGCATGCGTTGGCGAACGCGTGGACCTGACCGTCGTCATCCCGAGTGAGGAGAACCCCCCACGCGCCGAGAGATTCACCGCGATGGTCGCCGGGTTCGGCGACGTCTGCGCCGAGAGCGACGCACACCCAACCGCGGGAAAAGAAGTGTTCTTGTTCCCACGCGAACACAGCGGCGTCGAGATAGGCCACTCGGGGAAGCATCCGGCTCTCGCCGAACGGGCGCAACGACGCCTCGAGCCCGGCGCGGCCGATCGGTGCCGCTTCGCCAGTTTGACTGAACATACAATCAATCCTATGTGGCCCGTCGACGCGAGGTCGAGAAGGGTTCGCCACGTTTCATCGATCGAAGACGACGACAGAACGCAGCACCTCTCCCCGCTGCATCTTTGCGAACGCTTCCTCAACCCCCTCGAGTGGGATCGTCTCGCTGACGAAACGATCGAGATCGAGCCTTCCCGCGAGATAGAGGTCGATCAGCAGCGGGAAGTCGCGCTCGGGCAGGCAGTCGCCGTACCAGCTCGGCTTTAAGTGGCCGCCCCTGCCGAAGAACTCGATCATCGGCAGTCCGATCCGCATCTCCGGAGTGGGAACCCCAACCTGAACGAGAGTGCCCGCCAGGTCCCGGGCGAAGAACGCCTGTTCCATAACCTCCGCGTTGCCGACTGCCTCGATGCACACGTCGGCGCCGTTGCCACCGGTTATCTCACGTACCGCTTCGACCGGGTCGCGCTCACCTGCGAGCACCGTGTCCGTTGCGCCGAAGTGCTCCGCGAGCTCGAGTTTGCGCCGATCGAGGTCGACGGCGATGACCTTTGTCGCGCCGGCGAGGCGCGCACCGACGATGGCGGCACAGCCGACGCCGCCGCAACCGAACACCGCTACCGAGTCACCGGGAC
>JBAVUF010000190.1:0-13134 GCA_049696635.1 Acidimicrobiales bacterium
CTCTCGGTGCGCGCGGACAAGCCGGGCCGTTTCGATGCCACGCTGGTCGCCCGCGTCGAGAGGCGTGGCTTCGGGCGCCACAGCATCGAGGAAGGATTCGATGGCTTCGAGCTCCTGAGCCGCGAGCGCGTACGGATCGTCCTCGGTTTGCGCCGGCAGGGCCGGAGACCGACCGGGCCCGGGATCCGCTCGCGGCACGGTGCGCTTCGGGTCTCGGGCGGGGGACTTCTCGGAGGACGTTCCGGGCCGGAGATCGGCGGATACCTCGGCGATCGTCGAGTCGATCACCTCCCGGATACGGAGGAGTTCAGAAACGGAGTTCTTCCTCTGCTCGTGGAGGTACGTGAGCTGGCTCGCGGCGCGTGACCGCTCCTCGTTGAGACGTTGGAGTTCTTCGCGCTGTCGCCGCTCCGTCTCGCGCTCGACCTCCTCAGCCTTTTTTCGAGCGCCGGCGACGATCGAGCGCGCTTCGACGATCGTCTTCTCGCGCAACTCCGCAAGTTCGACCTCCGCACCCTGGCGCATTGCCTCGGCCCCGTCACGGGCTTCCTCGAAGATGCGCTGGATGTGATCGCCGACGCCGTCAAGCCGGATCGCCTGGCTTGGGCGTGGCTGGTTTTGCTCGAGCACGCCAACTCGGCGGTGCAACTCGCGGAGCTGGCCGACGGCTGCGGCGAGCTTCCGTTCGGCCTCGGAGGCGCGCGATTGCGCGTCATCGAGTCGGCGTTGCTGGTCGGCGACGTAGCGATCGACCTGATCGGGGTCGTATCCGCGTCGGTACGCGCCGAAGATCGGAGTCGGTTCGGCGATCTGCGACGCCCGGGACTGCTGCATCGTCTCCTCCTCGCGCCTCCCGGCGCTTCGTCCAGGTGGGCTTGTGTGCCTGCTCGTGAGCCCTGTTTGGCCGATCGTACTGAGGGGGTCTGACGCGAACGTGGATATCGCGCGACGCCAAGTGCACTCGCTGGGAGGTCATGAGCGGAAGAACGCCGACAGCGGCACCGCGCGTCGCGCGTTCTGCAGCAATCGAAGTCTGAACGCATCCTCGATCGTTGCCAGCAGCGAATAGTGGCTGTATGCGACGCCGACGCGAAGACCCGCGCGGAGCTTTGGTGCAATGACGAGCGTCGCGACCTGTCCTCCGCCGCAGCACGAGACGACTCGGTCGGGTGGCGCGACAGTCGCGTCGGATCCGTCAGATTCATCCCACGTGACAAAGAGCACGCCGTCGTGCTTCCACGCGGCGCTTTTGGTCACCCCATTTACGAATCCCTCGAGCCAGGTTGCCGCTACCTCGGGCGAGCAGTCGTGTCCGTCGTGACAGAGGTCTGGCGTCACCCAAACAAAGCGCGGGACGGCGCTCGCTGGCCCGGCGAGCAGGCCAGGGAGTTCTGATTCTGGACGGATGGCATCGCACAGTGACGAGCTGGCTCGAACGTCGTCGTAATACCGGAACGGATCGTGTTTGGAGGCGTAGTCGTTGCCCCCGTAATCAGCGAGGAAGCAGGGAGTGGGTATGCCCTCCATGTAGGCCGAGAAGGAGATGCGCGCCGCATGCAACTCCTCGGCGAGGTTTGGCGCCTTGACGAAACACTCGACGCAGTCACTGTCGATTCTCCAGGTGGATCCGCTTGTGAGCGCGAGGTAGTTCGGAAGACTCGGGTGCGCGACGGCGTAGTAGTTCGTTGCCAACGCATAACGGTGTGCGAGCGATGCGAACCCCGGTGTCGCGAGGACTGATCGATAACCGAGGTTCTCCATCACAACGACGAAAACGTGGTGAAAGGTGGGGATCCCATCGCGTGATGAATCGTGCGCGTGACTGTGCGATTGTGCGATCACCCCGTCGGCACCGTTGGATGGCGAAAAACCGAGCGAGAGAGTGGGGACGGCAAGAGCGACGATCACCGACCATCGCCCGATCCGGGACGTCGCAGTTCGCGATGACGTCAACGTCAGTCTTTGGACTCTTCGGGAGACAACGAGTGGGCCGATTCGAAGCGTTATCGATCCGTGACGAGGCGCAGCATCCGTCCGGTCGCGATAACACGGTTTTCGACTCGCGCCGTGACGACAAAGCTGAGGCGGTGTCCTTCAATTCCCTCGGGCGTGGGATGGGCGTCCGCGACCTCTCCGATGTGAGCTGGAGCCACGTGATCGATCTCGACTCGAACTCCGACTGAGGCTTGCTCGAGGGACAACGCGGTGACGGTCATCCGAGGGTGACTTCTTCCAACAACGCAACGAGTCTCGGTGTACTTAGAACGTCGATATCGCCGGACCGGGACGCGATCGCGGTATTGCTGGGAGTGAATGTCATCGTCACGTCCGCCGACCTGCCGATCGAAGCGGGAACTTCGGCCACGTTGGCCACGATAAGGACGTCATGGGTCGAAGTGTGGGCAGCGGTGAAGGTTCGCGTCGGCGTCGGCGCCGTGGCACGTCGAAGGCGTCGTGACGGTGTGCTACTGCGTGCTGGCGGAGTCCTTTTGCTTCGAAGGTGCAGGGGAGGGCGACGAACTTGGTTTGGTTTCTGCTGGTGCGGTCGTCGCATCGGCCTTCGTCGCTGCGTCGTGGCCGTTCGACGTCGCGGCCGCGTCGCCCGACCGTTTGTCAGAGGACCCCGACGAGCGGCTGTCGGTTTTGTAGAAGCCGGCTCCTTTGAAGACGATTCCAACCGCGCCGTACACCTTTTTCAGGGTGCCGCCGCAGGCTTCACACGTCGTCAGCGGCATGTCCGAGAACGCCTGCACGGCTTCGAACGCGCGTCCGCAGCTCTTGCACTGGTATTCGTAAGTCGGCAAGAGAGCTCCTTCGCGCGCTGCTAGCACTCGCGGTATGAGAGTGCTAGTATAGCGAGTCTCCCGCGACCAGAGGCCCAGCTTCTGCAGGTCACGACTCCGCGACGTTTGTCGGCCCCGCGTAGACTTCGCTGGTGACCGATCGGAGCCTCGCCCGGCTGGACCCCCTCGGGCCAGCGAGGATGGGTGACGTCGCCCCCAGGGACGTTTCTCATCGGCGGGCGCGGGCGCGCTGCCGGGTATCGATGCTTCCGGAGACGACCGCGAAGGTTGCGTCGAACGCGATCACCAAAGGAGATGTGCTCGGCGCGGCACGTGTGGCGGGGATCCTCGCGGCCAAGCGCACGTCGGAACTCATCCCGTACTGCAATTCCGTGCTGGTTTCGAGCGTCTCGATCAACTTCACGATCGGTGACGATGCAGTCGATATCGAGGTAACGGTCGAGGCGTTTGACCGAACGGGTGTAGAGATGGAGGCGATGACCGCGTGTGCGGTTGCTGCCCTCACCGTTTATGACATGTGCAAATCGTCCGATCGCACGATGTCGATCTCTGAGCTCCAACTTTGGGAAAAAAGCGGCGGGAGGTCGGGGACCTGGCGTCGCGCGGGAGCGGTCGGCGGCGCGTTGCCCTTCTGAAATTCATCGCGAATTCAAAGTAAATATCCGATCGCTTTATAAGAGCGCGCGCCAATAGGCGCACGCTGCACGGATGCGAGGACCTCTAACGCGCGGCGACGAGCAAGCCTGCTGGAGTGCGGCACTCGCCCGCCGAGACCGCGAGCGACTCCGCGACCGAGGAGATGAAGACCGCCGAGCGTTCTCCGTCGCTCAAGTCGAACACGGCGACGGCGGCGACTTTTTTGTCGATCGTCCCCTTGTCCTTCAAGGCGACGATCGCCTGTGCGATATCAAGGCGACGTCGCGGCGTGTCGAGGGCCGCCGCCACCGAGTCGAGCGCCTCGTCAAAGGCGTCGTCGTCGCGATCGAGTGCCGCCCGGGCGCCCTCGATCTCCGGCGAGGAGACCTTCGGGAGCGGGACCTGCAATGTGAGATCGGCTTCGGGCAGGTGGATCGCTTCGTGGAAGAGCTCGTGGAACTTTTCGTGGGTGACGTCGTCGAGATCGTGCGCGACGCTCGCACACAGCTCGTTGAAGGCCCGTCGCACGCGGTCAGCCTCCGCCAAGCGCTCAGGTGAGTAGCAGCAGCGCTTCGCCTTGTTCCTGCTCCCGCACGGGCACAACTCGTTCCGCCCGACCTTTCCCATCGCCGCCTCCTCTGATCGCGTGCCGATCATCGCCTCTCGGTGTCAGGCGGCGGTGGATGACGATCTTGCTGGGAGAAGGGTCCACCGGCCGATGGAATCCCCCGAACATGCTCCGGGTGCACGAAACCGTCGACCGGTGGAGGAACCATGCTCGCGCTGCACCCCCTTGTTACAGAAGCGGTCTTCGAAGCGATCGAAGGCCTGCTCCCACCACGTCTTTTTGATGCCCACCCGCTCGGCTGCCACAGAAAGCGGATCCCGGACCGGGTCTGTTTCCAGGGCATGCTCGTCCGGTTGGTGACCGGCTGTTCCTGGGACGTCGCAGCGCGGCTCTGTCGCGTCGGAGAGACGACGCTCAGGCGCCGGCGCGACGAGTGGACGAGGGCGGGGGTCTTCGGGCGGCTCGTGATCGAGGCCCTCGAGGCATACGACAGAGCGATCGGCCTCGACCTCTCCGAGGTGTCGATCGACGGATCGCTGCACAAAGCGCCGTCTGGCGGCGAGGGGGTGGGGAAGAACCCGACCGATCGGGGAAAGCTCGGCTGGAAGTGCTCGCTCGCCACCGACGCGAACGGCATCCCGATCGCCTGGGCACCTTGTGCCGCGAACCGCCACGACTCGAAGCTTTTAGAAGAGACGCTCGCGATCTTGGACGGCCGCGGCTACGAGCTCGAGTGCGCGAGCGTCCACTTGGACCGCGGCTACGACTTCCCTTTCATAAGGGAGATGCTCGAAGAATCGGGCATCGCGGCGGTGATCCCGCTTCGCCGCAGACCGCACGCGAAATCCGCAAGGGACGCGAAGAACGCGAGGCTCGGAGAGCGCTGGCGGGTCGAGCGGGCGAACTCCTGGCTCTCGAACTTCGGGCTTTTGCGGAGGAACACCGATCGAAAGTTGATCCACCGCGAAGCAGCGCTCGACCTCGCCGTGACACTCGTCCTCACCACCAAGCTCATGAAGTGGAACAAGCGCTATGGCGCGAACTTCGTCGCCGCGTGAACGCCTATTGGCGCGCGCTCTAAGTCACGTATCCGCGATCGGATTTGCGTGCCCGATTAACCTTGTTTTGCAGACGAGCGCGGGAATAGGTCCGCATTCGCCGGCGAAATGAAAGGTAACGAGTGGTCGTCCTTGTAGTCGTGCTCGTTTGGCTCGTTGCCTTAGTACCCGTCGCTCTCCGTCGCCACTCCGCGTATCAAATGCACGCTTCAGTAGCGCGCTTTCGACGCCAACGACGGTTGCTCGAACTCGCGTATCGATCGAGACGAAACGGAACAGACGCGGGGCCAATCAGGGCTCAGAACGCCGGCCCACTTTCTCGCCATCACGTCGCACGCCACGTTTTGCACGCCCAGGTTGGTGGCCTCCGTCTGCGACGCAGACGGATCCTTTCGGCGTTGTCCGGCGCTCTCGCCTTCTCCCTTGTGCTTGGTGCTGTGCCCGCGTTGAGTGCGTTCTGGACGATCGCGATTGTTCTCGTCGTAGCGCTCGCCGCGTACATTGTGCTGCTCGCACGATTCACCGGAGCCGAGTCGCCTGGTCGTCATCGCCTTTCCTCCGAAGACGGCGATATTCACGCGCCAGAAGAATGGGTAAGTCCGCACTTCGAGCGGGCGGTTTCGGCGCGCGACCGCGAAGCGGCGCGACGACCCTGGGTTCGGCTGCTCGCCGAAGAACAGAGTGCGTAATCGCGAGAAGAGACAGGACGGCCGTCCCTCGTCCTAGAGAGCGACGCGAGCCCCGACACTATTGTCAAGCCTCCTGTGCCTTCGGCTCGGCCGATCTCGGGGGTGTAGCTCAGCTGGTAGAGCGCCACGTTCGCAACGTGGAAGTCGGCGGTTCGAGTCCGCTCACCTCCACCGAAGAATCCAACATCAGACGCTATGAGTTGCAGACGCGAAGCCATACTCCCCGCGGCCGACCTCCCGGCGGGCGTTTCGACCGACACGTCCTTGAGACAAGATGGGGGTGTGACAACCTGGGAGTACTTGATCGTCTCGCTCGCCCGGTTCGAGCCGCCTACGCATGCACCCGGCGCGTCTGCCGCAGTTCATGCGTTGAACGAGGAAGGTGAACGGGGCTGGGAAGCGGTTGGAATGACCATCCTGGAAGACGGAAGCCTCGCCGTACTTTTCAAGAGGCCAAGAGCAGAGTGAATCCGCCGCGGCGTTCGCAGCGCGGATTCGGGCACGCGCTCCTGCACTTTGGGATAAGCCCAACATCTGCCAGGTCGACGAGCAAGTTGAGCTGAGAGGAGCCTTCACAAGAGCGGCTCCCTCGAGAGGGAGCCGCTCTTGTTCGAACTAGGACCTCACACGGAGGTCAATACTGGGGCGACGGGCTTTGCCGCGACCTTCGCGTGGACGATCTTGACCTTGCGCGGCTTCGCCTGCGCGATCACCGGGATCGTGAGGGTGAGCACGCCATCTTCGTAAGAGGCCGTGATCTTGTTGCGATCTAGGCTCTCCGCGAGGAACAGCTGGCGGCTGAATTCGCCCTTGGGCCGCTCGGTAATCGCGATCTGGTCGTCATCGAAACGGAGCCAGGTGCGCGTGCCTCGCACGGTGAGGACATCGTTGTCGACGGTCACCTCGATCGAGTCCGGATCGGTGCCCGGCAGGTCGAGCAGCAACTTGAACTCATCGTCCCGTCGGTATGCGTCGACGGGGATCTGCCAAGCACGGCGTTCGCTCTTCAACTGCTCAGTGATCCGGTCGAACTCACTGAATGGTTCGAATCGCATCAACATGGTCACATCCTTTCGCTGACTCTCGAGCAACTCGGTGTCGGCGACAGGAGGGCCTGGGGGTCTGTGACTCACTCTACTCCAGATCTATATAACTAGCAATCAATTTCTGGAAGTATTCTGCTACACTTGTTCTCTATGGCGGAGTGGAGCTTCCTCACCAATCATGCCCGAGCCCTCCTCTGCATCGCTCACGACCCAGGGGTTCGGTTGCGCGACATCGCCACGACGGTCGGCATCACCGAGCGCAGCGCGTACGGCATCGTCACCGACCTCATTTCATCCGGCTACGTCGTGAAGGACAAGAACGGCCGTCGCAACCGCTACTCCATCCAGACCGATTTGCCCCTCGGAGAAGCAATCGGTCGAGAACGAACGATCGGTGAGGTGTTGGAACTCTTGGTCAACACGAAGGTCCCCAATTGACCTGGAGGAAGCCGCCGATGACGAAATACGTGCAGAAGCCCGCAGGCTGGTGGCAGGACGACAAAGGCCGGATGCAGCCGCCAGGTTCGTTCCAGGATCCCTCGCTTCGCGTTGATGACAAACTGTCGCCAGAGACGGCAGACCGTCCCATCGGCAAGCGTCGAGCCCGGACGTCACCACCAGGGCGCGAATCCGCAGGCGAATACCAGGAGTTGTGATGACCGACACACCTCCAGCTTCGGAGGATGCCCCGCTACACGCGACCCCGGGCGAATTGTCGCCCAGCCTCGCCGAGACTGCCCCACCACATCCGACTCGGGGGACTCGAATCTCAGGAACGTGGGTGGGAGTCATCATCGCGACCGTGGTGCTCGCGCTGTTGCTGGTGTTCATCCTCCAGAACACGAAGCGGGTAAAGATCTCGTACTTCACAGCCCACGGCGCAATGCCACTTGGTGTGGCTCTCCTCCTTGCCGCGATCGGCGGTGTGCTTTTCGCAGCAGTGGTTGGCTCACTGCGGATCTGGCAGCTGCGGCACCGTCTGAGCGACGCGAAGCACCCTGACGGCCGCAGCAGTTGGAGAAGCCGATACCGCAGGCGGCCAAAGGCGGCTTGACGCGGAGGTCGTGATCGCGAATTGGGCGCGCGCAGAGGCGGTGAAATCTCGGACGGGGGCGCAGCTTCTGGCGGTCAGGAGTTCGGGGTTCGAGTCCCATCGCCTCCAGTCAATGACCGATCCAAGAATCCTCTGAACGCGGGCGCAAACGGGCGCGTCGACCCGACCCGACGGTGCGTTGGCTTCGAATCGGTTCCTAGTTCTGTACCAGGTGGGAAGTAGTGGACCTGGATTACCGAGATCGCAACGTTGCATCCGACCATATTCGCAACGTGGAAGTCGGCGGTTCGAGTCCGCTCACCTCCACCACACCACGAGAGGTTTGAATTCGCCCATCCTTCCGCGGGGGGTAAAGCGCAGACGTGCTCTTTCGGGACAAAGAGCGCGACGCCGATCTCGTGGTGATCGATCGAGGTTCATTCGCTTTGGAGGCGAGCACGTTTAACCCTCGCGCCACCTTTACTCCGTTCGTACGTGCCGACGGGTTCATCGACGACGCTGGTCTTGAACGAGCGCTTCATCACCGATTCTCGATCTTGTGCTGGCAGATTGAAAGGCGTTGAATATGCGATTCCCAGCGGCGTCGCGCTTGGCGCGTCTCCGCTACCTTGCAGATGTGGTGACTTCGACGAGCGCACGCGTGCTCGAGCATTTTCATCTACACAACGGACTTCGTGTTGTGGTCATGCCGGACCGTTCGGTGCCCCTTGTCGGAATCGCAGTCGCCTACGACGTAGGTTGGCGATCGGAGCCCGAGGGGCGAACGGGCTTCGCTCACCTTTTCGAACACATTATGTTCCAGGGATCGCGAAATGTCGGCAAGGCCGAGCACAGTCGCCTCGTCGAATCCTCGGGCGGGTGGTTCAACGGGCACACGCTCCCAGACCTCACGGCGTACTACGAGGCGCTGCCGTCGACAGCGCTCGAACTCGCTCTCTTTCTCGAAGCCGATCGGATGGCAGCGCCAGCTATCACCGAGCAGAACCTGCGTAACCAGATCGCCGTCGTCGAGGAGGAGGTCAAGGTCAACGTCTTGAATCAGCCCTACGGCGGATTCCCTTGGATCGTTCTTCCCGAGCTCGCCTTCGACACCTATCCGAACTCCCACAACGGCTACGGCGACTTCTCACATCTCGAAGAGGCGAGCGTCGCAGACGCCATCTCGTTCCACTCGCGCTACTACTCCCCGGAGAACGCGGTCCTCGCCGTATCGGGGGACTGCGATCCGGACGAGGTATCTCGTCTCGTCGAGCGGTATTTCGGCCCGATTCCTAGGGTGCCGACGCCTCCGCACGGTCCGTGGCACGAGCCTCCGCTCAAAACCGCGCGCCGAAAGGTGATCAACGATTCGCGCGCCCCGCAGCCGGCATTCGCGATCGGGCTCCGGACACCGGATCCGATCGCCGAATTCGACCGCAACCTCTCATCCTCGATCGTCGCGAGCGTCCTTGCGAGCGGGGACGCCAGCCGACTACGCAGCAGGCTGGTGCACGCCGAGCGCACGGTGACCGACGTCAGCAGTCGGGTTGGAATTTTCGGCGACGACGCAATCATCATGCGCGACCCAGCGCTGTTCCAGATCATCGTCTTCCACCCCGGCGTGAAACGAACAGGCGAGATCGTGAGCGTCATCAACGAGGAAATGTCCCGATTGGCAGACGAAGGTCCGTCGCAGGACGAACTCGATCGGGTTGCCGTAGGTTGGCGGTCAGGCTTCTTCCGAGCGCTCGACTCGGTGGTTCAGCGCGCGATAACCGCCGCGTCCCTCGAGGTCATTCACGGCCGAGCCGAGCTGATCGACGAGATCCCCGGGAGGATCGCCGCGATCGGCGCAGGAGATGTCGCCGTCGCGGCGGCCGACCTTGCCGCGCAGCCGCAAGCGATCGTCGAGATCCACCCATCGACGAGGCGCAATCGATGACGACCATCGTCCGCCCGCCGATTCGCGACCTTGTGCCGCGCGGTGCGCCGACGATCGTGTCAAGCGATGTGTCGGGCCAGCTGCGGGTCGTGGCGGTGCGTCGCCCGAGTGTCCCGCTCGTCGAGGCGCGTTTGGTGGTGCCTCTCGGCCCGGATCAGATCTCGAATTCCGCCGGTCCCCTCGTGCTTTCGGAGTCATTACTCGCAGGCACCGAAGATCGCGACCGGGCCGAGATCGCGTCCACCGTTGAACGGCTCGGCGGCACGTTGGGCGTGGGAATCAACCTCGACGCGTTCATCGTCGGCGCGTCGGCGCTCGCCGAGAACTTCACGGAACTCTTGACGCTGATCGGCGAGGTTCTCGTCAGCGCGACGTTCCCTTCGGCCGAGGTGAGCGCCGATCGGGCGCGCATCGCCGACGAGGTCGCGATCGCCCTCAGTCGCCCCGAGACGATCGCGGACGAGCTGTTCGACGCGGCAATCTACGCGGGGCACCCGTATGCGACGCCAATACCTCGACCGGCGGCGATCCGTCGCGTGACGAGCCCCGCACTCCGCGATCTACGGCGCAAGGTGATCTCCTCGCGCGGGGCGACGCTCGTCGTCGTCGGAGACGTTCGAACAAGAGACGTCGCCCCCGTCGCCGAAGACGCTCTCGGGGCCTGGATCGCAAGCTCCCGACGCAAGGCGACGGGGCTCCCTCGAGTGAAGGACGTCGAACCCGGCCCGTTGCGACTGCGAGACCGCCCGGGGGCTGTCCAGAGCAACCTGCGCCTCGGCGCCTCCGCACCTGATCGGATGTCAACGGATTGGCCGGCGACCGCGCTCGCGACGTTGGTCATCGGAGGAATGTTCACTTCTCGCCTCGTCACGAACCTGCGCGAACGCAACGGCTACTCGTATTCGCCGCGCCTTCGCGTTCACCACGGGCGAGCCGGGTCCGTCTCGACGTTCACGGCCGAGGTGGCCACCGACGTCACCGCGGCCTCACTCATCGAGTCGCGCTATGAATTTGGGCGCGCCGCGGCGACGGGAATCGAACAAGACGAACTCGACGCGGCTCGGCGCTATGCGATCGGTACCTTCCTCGCGTCGACCGCGACGCAAAGCGGTCTTGCCTCAACGCTCGCGCGACTGCTCGCCGACGAGGTAGAGCCTGGATACCTCGCTTCGTATCCCGCGAGCCTGCGCCGTGTCACGTTGTCCGAGGTTGATGAGGCGGCGCGCAAATTCCTTGCGCCATCGCGGTTCACGACGATCGTCGTCGGAGACGCGGAACGTGTCGCCTCGCAGCTCGCCATCGTCGAGGAGTTCGTGGAGGCTGTCTAGCGCGATCCACGGCGGCCTTATCGCTCGCGGGCTTCCTGACCGCGTGGCACCGTGATCGACATCCCGTCTGATCTCGCACACCGGGATGTGACAATGCATTGATGTCCCAACCCTCCGAGCGCATCCCGGGCCACATTCGCGCCCTTCTCGCCGCGAACTTCGTCTCGGTGCTGGGTAGTGGGTTAACGCTCCCTTTCCTCCTCATCTATTTGCACCAAGTCCGCGGAATCTCGCTCGGCATCACCGGCCTGCTGATCGGCGGCACGTCGATCGTGAGCGTCCCGATCGGTCCGGCGACCGGGGTGCTCGTCGACCGGATCGGTCCGAGGGTCGTCTGCGCTTCAGCGCTCGTCTTCGAATCACTCGGCACGTTGGGCCTCATCCTCGTGCACAGTCCGGTTTCTGCGCTCCCGGTGATGGTGATCTACGGGATCGCGAACGGCTCGACCTGGCCGTCGTGGAATGCCCTCTTCGCAGTCCTCGTCACCGACGAGCACCTCCGTCCCAGGGTCTTTGCGCGCAGTTTCCAGTTGTTGAACCTCGGCCTCGGCGTCGGTGCCGTCGTCGCCGGTTCCATCGTGTACGTAGCTGACCCGGGTTCGTTCGTTCGCGTCTACCTGATCGACGGTCTCACGTACGCCGCGATCGTCGGGGCCTTGATCGTCATGCCGTCATGGGCGTTCGCGCGGCCCGCGACAAGCGCGCATGCGGCGCCAGAGCACCCGAAAGGCGGGTACCGCGCCGTGTTCGCCGATCGTCGATTCGTGCGCTACCTAGTCGCGACCGCGTTGATGATGTTCGCGGGTTACGCGGCCGTGCAGACTGGCTTCGTCGGCTATGCGACTTCGGTCATCCACTCGGGACCTTCGGTGATCGCGTGGGCGTTCGCCGTCAACACCGGGATGATCGTCGTCTTGCAGCCCTTCGCGCTGCGGCTGGTCGGGCGGATGCGGCGTTCGAGCGCGCTGGCGTTGTGTGCAGCGCTCTTCGGGATGGCGTGGATCGTGCTCGCGATCGGCGGGCAGTTCCCGCGCACCTTCGCCGGTAGCGCGCTCGTAGTTGCGATGTTCGGAGTGTTCTCTTTGGGAGAGGTGCTGCTTGCACCCGTCGGCGGCCCGATCGTGACGATGTTGGCGCGGCCCGAGCTGCAGGGGCGCTACAGCGCGACGGCTTCGAGCGTCGTCACGGTGATGAACGTACTCTGTCCCGTGTTCGCCGGCGCCTTGCTCGGCGCCGGTCTCGGCGACGTCTTCCTCGGCGCGCTTATTGGTTGTTCCGCAGCAGCGATCGCCGCCTTCGCCTGGATGAGGGAGTCGCTATCGCCGGAGATTGACAACGTGCGCCCACTTCCGGCGGCGAGGCCGGTAGAGGCGTGAACCGACTCCGATGGTGCGAGCTGCGCGCGATGCGTACTGTCGTCGGCACGAAACCGACGTCCTCTCCACATTTCCGCTCTCGCCCTGGCACCGATGTGGCGAGCTCGCTCGCTTCCCCCACCTCAGGTGACGGGCTCAGCTTGGCGATTGCTCGGGTGAGCTGATGTCTCCTCGCGTCTGCACGATCGCCACTCGTCGCCAGCTCGCACACGTACGTGTCCTTGCGCGCTCACTTCGCGACCGCGAGCCCACCGAGCGCCTTCAAGCGCTGTTCGTCGACGACCCGTTCGGTGAGGACCACCTCGATTCCGCCGATGTCGATCGCGTTCGCGCGACCGACATCGGCGTGACCGAGGAGGAATTCCACGTGGCTGCCGCGCACCTCTCGGCGCGCGAACTTTCGCTGTGGCTGCGACCGAAGCTGATGCTCGCCCTACTCGACTCGAGCGAGGAACAAAGTGTGCTTTTCCTCGCTCCGGATTCGGCCGTGTTCGAAGGCCTCGACATCGTGGACGAGCTGCTCGAAAACCGCGCCGTGCTCCGCGTTCCGATCACGACCGCGACCGAGCCGGCGTTGAGCGCCAAGCGTCACGCCGAGTTCCCCGGCGAACTGCGCGTTTGGGCGCCGGGCTTCCTGGCCGCGAACAGTCGCGC
>JBAVUF010000191.1:0-11225 GCA_049696635.1 Acidimicrobiales bacterium
GACATCACGACCGAGATCGCTGGCGTCGTCCCTTCGGGCGCGGGCGCATCAGGCGCCGCTGCCAGCTCAGGCGGCACCTCGGCCGACTCGATGACGGCCATCTCCCGACCACCGGGCCGGAAGATCGTGTAGAGCACCGCGACCGAGAACACCGCGACGAAGGGGACGAAGGCGTTCACCTTCAGCACGAATGTCGGCAGGATCGCGAAAGCCGACAGCACCGCCGTCCACGCCCAGAGGATCAGCACCGAGCGGCGCTGGCCGTGGCCGAGTCGGATCAGCCGGTAGTGCAGATGCCCGAGGTCGCGCTCGGCGAAACTCACGCCGCGCACCGTTCTCCGCACGATCGCGAAAACCGTGTCGAGGATCGGCACTCCCAAGATGAAGATCGGGATGAAAAGCGGTGCAAATCGAAAGAAGGTCAGCCCCGAGACGTCGGTGCCCGCGACCCCGTTCACCGTCGTGCGGCCGCCGATCACCATCGTCGCCGCGGCCATCAACAACCCCAAGAACAACGCGCCGGAATCCCCCATGAACTGTCGCGCCGGATAGAAGTTGTGTGGCAGGAATCCGATGCACACTCCGCAGGTAATCGCGGCGACGAGCGGCCCAAGGTTGTCTGGGGTGAGGTTGCCTAGGGTCTCGAGACGCAGGCCGTAGACGCAAAGAGCCGCCGCGCCGATCGCGACGACTCCCGCCGCGAGCCCGTCGAGGCCGTCGATCAGATTCACCGCGTTCGCCATGCCGACGACCCAGATCGCTGTGACTAGCGGCAGCACCGACGGCGAGAGCACGTAGATCGTCGGGAAGAAGGGGAACTTGAAGTACTCCATCGTGGCGCCCAAAAAAACGAGCACCATCGCCGCGAAAGCCTGTCCCGCCACCTTTGCCGGAGGGGAGATGTTCTTCACGTCGTCGATCAGACCCACGGCGTAGATCACGAAGGCGGCCAGCCCGACGCCCAACGGCTCGGTCGAGCCGTGGAAGATCGGCGAGAGGTCGCCGAGCTGCGAGGCGAGCAGCAGTGCGACCCCGAAGCCGAGCAGCATCGACGTGCCGCCGATCGTCGGCACCGGGCGGGAATGGACCCGCTCGAGCGCCGGCTCGTCGACGGCTCCGAAGGCGGTCGCGACCCTGCGGACGGGATAACCGAGGACGAACGTGGCGACGGCGGCGATCGCGGCGACGAGCGCGTATTCGCCGTACACGCTCATCAAGAGCTCCGAGCAGATTCCATCGCTGCGAGCGTCGGATACGGATCGAACTTCGCGCATAGATCGCGCACTTCGAGCCGCACCTCGTCGAGGACCTTTTCGTCGGCGCGATTGCGCAGCACCGTCGACAGCAGCTCGCCGATGCGACGCATCTCCGGCTCCCCCATTCCCGCCGTCGTCTCGGCGGCGCTGCCGAGACGGAGGCCGCTCGTCACAAACGGCGAGCGCGGGTCGTTCGGGATCTGGTTCCGATTGCAGGTGATCCCGACCCGGTCGAGCACATCCTGGGCTTCTTTCCCAGTGAGTTCGGCGTCAAACGACCGCAGATCGACGAGGACCGTGTGGTTCTCGGTCCCGCCGGCGACGAGCCGGAACCCTTCGGCCTTCAGCGAGTCGGCGAGCGCGGCGGCGTTGCGGAGGATCTGCGCCGCGTACGTCTTGAAGTCGTCGGTCGCCGCCTCCGCGAATGCGACGGCTTTCGCCGCGATGACATGGTCGAGCGGCCCTCCTTGGAGTCCGGGGAAGACCGCCGCGTCGATCGCTCGGGCGTGGGCCTCGTCGGTGAGGATCGCGCCGCCCCGCGGGCCGCGCAGGGTCTTGTGGGTCGTGAACGTCACCACGTCGGCGACGCCGACGGGATTCGGGTGCACGCCACCGGCGATCAACCCGGCGGGATGGGCGGCATCGAACATGAACATCGCACCGACCTCGTCGGCGATGTCACGGAACGGTTGCGGCTCGATGATCCGTGTGTAAGCCGTCGTGCCGGCGACGATGAGTTTCGGGCGTTCCTGTCGCGCGAGCTCGGCGACTTGGTCGAGGTCGATTCGCTCTCCGGCTCCGTCTTCGGCGGCGGGCGTCACACCGTAGGCGACGAAGCGGTAGAGCTTGCCCGTCACGCTGACCGGCGAACCGTGGGTGAGGTGACCGCCCTGGTCGAGTCGCATCGCGAGGATCGTCTCGCCCGGTTCGACGAGCGCGAGGTAGGCGGCGAGATTCGCCGACGCCCCGGCGTGCGGCTGGACGTTGGCGTGCTCGGCGCCAAAGAGCGAGGTCGCCCTGTCGCGGGCGAGCGACTCGATCTCGTCGGCGAAAACGTTGCCGCCGTAATAGCGGCGACCTGGATAACCCTCGGAGTACTTGTTCGTCAGTACCGAAGCCGTCGCGGCGAGCACCGCGGGGGATGTGAAGTTCTCCGAGGCGATGAGCTGGATCGTCGTCCGTTGGCGATTGAGCTCGCGCTCGAGGATCGCTTTCACCTCCGGGTCGCTCGCGAGCACGTCGGCGTTCACGGTCACGGCCTTTCTGAGTCGAGTGCGGCGATCTTCTCGATTCGCACTTCGTGCCGGCCACCGTCAAAGGACGACTCGATGAACGCGTCGATCGCGTCGAGCGCGACGACGTCCCCGACCAGGCGGCCCCCGAAACAGACCACGTTCGCATCGTTGTGGTGCTTCGCGAGCCGCGCTGACGAAACATCGTGCACCACGGCAGCACGCACACCGCGAATCTTGTTCGCGGCGATCGAGATGCCGATTCCCGTCCCGCAGACGCAGACGCCGACCTCGGCGTCGCCCGCGACGACCGCCCGACCCACCGCAGCGCCGTAATCGGGGTAGTCGACGGGCGATTCGTCGTACGTGCCGAGATCGACGACCTCGTTGTCGGACTTCTCGAGGTGCTCGCGCAGAAGCTCCTTCAACGGGAAACCTGCGTGATCCGAGCCGACCGCAAAGCGCACGACCTCCAAGTCTAAGAGCTACGCCGGTCTTTTCTCGGCGCTCGCCAAATCGCCACTCGCGCCCTCCCGTCGAACTTCAGTCCGCCGGAACGCTCGCGAGGATCGACTGGATCTCTGACCAGGCGATCGGCCCTTCCCGCAAAAGACGCGCCGTGCTCGCGACGATCGACACGACGCTCGAGGGGACGCCGTTGCGCGTCCCCCCGTCGAGCACGGGGTCGACGCGTTCACCAAACACCGTGGAGAACTGCGACGCCGAAGTGATCGGGCCTTCCCCGTGACGATTGGCACTCGTCACCGCCAACGGACCGATGCGGCGGCACAAATCGCGCACGATGGCGTCGGCCGGGCAGCGCAACCCGGCGCTCGTGCCATCACCGCCGAGACGCGAAGGCACCCGAGCAGCGTGGTTAACGACGATCGTCAGCGCGCCGGGCCAGAAATGTCGCGCGAGTTGCGAAAGCCGCCGATCCGACCTTCCGATGAAGGCTTCGGCTTGGTCGAGCTCGGCGACGAGAACCGGAAGGGCGTGACCGAGTGGTCGTCCTTTGAGCTCGAATATCTCTTCGAGCGCATCGTCCGACGCCACGAGCGCCGCCAGTCCGTAGACCGTGTCGGTCGGGATTCCGACGACCGCGCCGGACAAAAGCGCCGCCGCGACGCTCGGAACGTCCGTCGTCACCAACGGGCGATGAGCACGCGGTCGCGTCCGGCGAGGTCACTCCTGATCTCGATCGCACAAGCACCCGCCGCGAGTGCGGACGCCCGTGCGAACTCCGACTGCGACGGGGCGATCTCCAGCACGGCCGAGCCTCCGTCGGCGATCACGTCCGGTATGCCGTCGATGATTTTCTCGATCGCTTCCGTGCCGATCGGGCCAGCGACGAGAGCCGCTCTCGGATCGAAGTCACGGACGACACGGTCAAGACCGCTCCATTCGTGCTCCGCGACGTACGGCGGGTTCGACACGACGACGTCGACGCGTCCTTTGGCCGAAGGAGGGAGCGCCTCGAACCAATCACCGACCCACACGTCGATGCGTCGCGCCACGTCTTCGGAGAGTCGGTCACGATTCGACTTCGCGAGCGCGACCGCCGCTTCGGAAACATCAGTCGCGATCACCGTGACGAGTGGGTGCTCGGTCGCCACGGAGCAGGCGATCGCTCCTGATCCCGTGCCGAGGTCGACGACGAGCGGGCATCCCTGCAGGTGCCGCAGTTCTGCGAGCGCGTAATCGACGACCATCTCGGTTTCCGGCCGCGGGACGAGCGCCCTTCGATCGACGAGGAGGTCGACTGTGCGAAACGGCCAGTGTCCGAGCACGTGCTGCAGCGGCTCCCCGGCGGCGCGACGCGCGACCAGACGAGCGAACTCCGCGAGCTCGACGGTGCCCGGTGTGACGTCCGCTGCGTCGCGATAGGTCAAGCCGGCGATCGTCACGACGTCTTCGGCGATCCAGCGTGCCTCGGTAGGCGATGCGAGCGAGTCACCGGCCTCGTCGACAAGCTCACGCCACGTTGGCGCCTCAGTGCGAGGCGTCGAACCCGCGACCACGTTCATCGCGCACCAGCGCTTCGACGATCTCGTCGAGATCGCCTTCGAGGATCTTGTCGAGGCGGTGCAACGTCAGACCGATGCGGTGATCGGTGACCCGGTTCTCTTTGAAGTTGTACGTACGTATCTTGTCCGCGCGTCCGCCGGCTCCGATCTGCTCTCGCGTTTCGCGGGCACGTTCCTCCGCGAGGCGGTCCTGCTCGAGTTTCAACAGCCGCGAGCGTAGGACCTGCATCGCTTTCGCCCGATTCTGGATCTGGCTCTTTTCGTCCTGCATCGCGACGACAAGTCCCGTCGGGATGTGGGTGATCCGGACCGCCGAGTCCGTCGTGTTGACGGACTGTCCGCCCGGTCCAGTCGAGCGATAGACGTCGATGCGCAGATCCGCCGGTTCGATGTCCACGTCGACCTCGTCCGCTTCGGGAAGGACCGTGACCGTCGCCGACGACGTGTGCACCCTTCCCTGGGATTCGGTGACCGGGACACGTTGCACGCGATGCGTCCCGCCCTCGTGCTTCAGTCGTGACCAGGCGTCATCGCCTTTCACTACGAAAGTCACCTCGTCAATGCCGCCGAGCGAGGACTCCTGCAGACTCAGAACGTCGACCTTCCAGTGACGCCGATCCGCATATCGCTGATACATGGCGAACAGATCGCGTGCGAACAGGTTCGCCTCGGCGCCGCCTTCGGCGCCGCGGATCGTCACGATCACATTGCGGCCGTCGTTCTCGTCTCGCGGGGCCATCAACGCCGCGACGAGTTCCTCGAGCTCTGCGACGCGCGCCTCTTGGGATTCGAGCTCGGCACGGGCAAGTTCACGATCGGCCGGTGGGGCGCCTTCGACAAGCTCGCGCGCCGCCGTTACGTCCTCGGTCGCGCTGCGAAGGTCGCGCACGGCGCGAACGATCGGCTCGATGCGCTTCAGTCGGCGCGACAGCTCGAGGAAACGCTTGCGGTTGGCGGCAACATCAGGCTCGGAGAGCTCGGCGAGGACTGCCTCGTACTCGCGCTCTAGCTCGCCGAAGCGATCGGGGTCGAGCGTCATGATTGGGTACCCAAGACGATCGGGTGTGTGAAGGCTGTGCGAACCTTCACGCCCGGTTTGATATCAGCGCTTGCGCTTGCCCCGCTGGCCGTACCGACGCTCGAATCGCTCGACACGGCCACCGGTGTCGACGAGCTTCTGCTTGCCCGTGTAAAAGGGGTGGCACTCGTTGCACAGCTCGACATGGAGCTCCGCCTTCGTCGAGCGCGTCGTGAAGGTGTTGCCGCACGAGCAGCGCACCGTCGCGACGACGTAGTTCGGGTGAATATCAGCCTTCATGTTGACCTCATGGTAGTGGTGAGTCGACGAATCCCAGGCGGGACCCTCAAGCGCCGGACGTCGGTGCCTTTGCGATCTCGGCGAGGAACTCCTCGTTCGACGTAGTGGTCTTGATCTTGTCCATCAAAAGTTCGAGGCCCGCGGCCGCGTTGCCTTCGCTGCTCAGCGCGTTGAGCACTCGGCGCAGTTTCCAGACCTGCTGGAGTTGCGAGCGCTCGAACAACAGCTCCTCGTGGCGGGTCGAACTCGCATTCACGTCGATCGCCGGGTAGATCCGCCGTTCGGCGAGTCGGCGGTCGAGCCGGAGCTCCATGTTCCCGGTTCCCTTGAACTCTTCGAAGATCACCTCGTCCATCTTCGAACCTGTCTCAACGAGCGCGGTTGCGAGGATCGTGAGCGATCCGCCCTCTTCGACGTTGCGCGCTGCGCCAAAGAACCTCTTCGGTGGATACAGCGCGCCCGAGTCGACACCACCGGACATGATTCGACCGGTTGCCGGCTGCGCGAGGTTGTAGGCGCGCGCCAGGCGGGTAATGCCGTCGAGAAGGATCACGACGTCGCGACCTAACTCGACCAGACGCTTCGCCCGTTCGATCGTGAGTTCCGACACCGCGGTGTGCTCGTCGGCGGGCCGGTCGAAGGTCGAGGCGATGACCTCACCTTTCACGGTCCGTCGCATGTCGGTGACCTCTTCGGGACGCTCGGCGACCAACAACACGATGAGGTGGACGTCGGGGTTGTTCGCCTCGATCGAGTGCGCGATCTGCTTCATGACCGTCGTCTTGCCGGCCTTCGGCGGCGAAACGATCATCCCGCGCTGTCCGCGGCCGATCGGTGAGATCAGGTCGACGATGCGCGCCGTGAGGTTCCCCGTGTCGCCGGGCATCTCGAGGCGGAGCTGGCTATCTGGGAACAGCGGCGTGAGCTCTTCGAACCGTGGCCGCTGACGCGCCTCTTCGGGCTGGAGACCGGAGACCGAGTCGATGCGGACGAGCGCCGGATACTTCTCGCTCGCACCAGCTGGGCGGCAAGCGCCTTCAATCGCGTCGCCGCGGCGCAACGCGAAGCGTCGCGCCTGGCTCACCGAGACATAGACGTCTTTCGGGCTCGGCAGGTAGCCGCCCGTGCGGAGAAAGCCGTACCCCTCCTCGCGCAAGTCGAGCAGCCCCTTCACCGGGACGAGCTCGCCTTGCCACGTGACGTCCTTGTCGGTCGACTCGCCCCGGTCGCGACCGCGACGACGGCGACCGCGTCGGTTCGCTGCGTCGGCGTGACCGGGAGCCTGGTGCTGAGGCCGGCGGTCGGTCCGATGGGGCGGGTCATCGGTCACGGTGTCGACGACGGTCGGAGACTCTTCTTGGTCTCGCTCGCCGTTTCGCTGGGCGAGCTCTGTCAGCTCTTCGACCGAGTCGTCCGTCTCGAATTCCTCGCCGAGATCCACCAACGTGGCAGCCTCCTTCACCTCTGGCACTTCTGGGGTTTCAACCACTTGTTCGGATCTACCGCTGTCGGTCGCCGACGCACGCCCCGCGGACTTGCGGGCACCGTTTGGAGAACGGCGACGCGTGGAGGTCGATCCGTTTATCGCAGCGGAGCCGTTGCCCGTCCCCGTCGCCTCCAAGATGAGGTCGATGATGTCGTCCTTTTTCGAGCGGGGCGCCGGTTCCAAGGACATCGCGGTCGCGATCGCTTGGAGCTCGTTTCGCTCTTTGGATTCGAGTATCGAGCGTTCGAGCTGCTCTTCGGCCATGAAATCTGCTCCTGGTTCTGTTGATTTGTTGCAAAGGGACTGCTGCGCAGCCTGGGAAAATGCCCCGAATCCTCTGTGTCAGTCCTTCACCGACGTTTCTGGAATCAGGTCCGCCGCGGTCACGTGCTGTGCGGAAAGGGCGTCGAGGCGGCACCGCGACGCCGATCAGAGGGAACGGGCGGATGGAACCGGACGCGACCTCGACGGAAACGGATTGTGCCCACCACCGATCGGAGGCCTTCGCAGACGCGCGAGTTCGCCTCGGTCGATCAGGTAGTGGTCACAGTGTACCGGCTGGCGCGAGGACCGGCAACGCATTTGCCTTTCTCGACGGATCTCTCACACCTCGAGCCTCAGTAGGTCGTCTGGCGTCTCCCGGCGAAGGACCGCTCGGGCGACCCCATCTTCGACGAAGACGACCGCAGGTCGGGGAATCCGGTTGTAGTTCGAGGCCATCGACACGCCGTACGCGCCGGTGACCGGGGTCGCGAGCACGTCTCCGACTTCGATATCACCCGGCAAACGCGCGTCGGCGACGAGGATGTCGCCGGACTCGCAGTGCTTTCCGACGACTCGGCAAGCGAGCGGGCGCGCTGCGTTGGACGCGCGCGGCAGGAACGCCTCGTATCCGCTCCCATAGAGCACCGGGCGCGGGTTGTCGCTCATCCCTCCGTCGACGGCAACGTAGGTCCGCACCCCGGGGATCTGCTTGATCGTCCCGATCCGGTAACAGGTAATCGCCGCCGTCGCCACGATCGCGCGACCCGGCTCGGCGCTGATGCCGACAGACCCTGGAAGACCAGCCGCGCGGCCGGCGCCCAACACCGCGTCCGCCCACTGCGTGATCGACGGCGCCACCTCGTCGGTGAGATATGCCACCGCCAGTCCACCGCCGACCGACAATTCGGCGAGCTCGAACCTTTCGATCAGCTCCTTCAGCGACTGGACGAGACGCTCGAAGGAATCGACGCGGAAGATCTGACTGCCGATATGGGCGTGCAAGCCGACCACGTCCACACCGGGCAGCCTTCGCAAGACGTCGAGAGCCCGTTCGGCGACTCCGGACGCGAGCGGAAACCCGAACTTCGAGTCGAGTCGTCCAGTGGCGACGAAATCGTGGGTGTGTGCCTCGATCCCCGGATTCACCCGGACGAGGACGGAGACGGAACCTGGCCGCGACGCGTCGACCGCTCGTTCGATCCGGACGATCTCGTCGAACGAATCAACGACGATTCGCGAGACCCGGCGCTTTATCGCTGTGTTGAGCTCTTCGTCGGATTTGTTGTTGCCATGCAGCACGATGCGAGCCCCGGGCGCGCCCGCCGCGATCGCGACGGCGAGTTCACCACCGGTCGACACATCAATGTTCAAGCCTTCTTCGAGCACGATTTCGACGATCGCCTTGCAGGTGAACGCCTTCGATGCGTACACAACACGGCCACCGAACGCTCGCATGGCTTCACGACAGCGCGCACGGATCGTCGCGACGTCGTAGACGAAAAGTGGTGTTCCGAACTCCGCGGCGAGTGCCGCGAGTTCGATCCCACCGACAACGAGCTCGCCGCTTCGTGCGAATTCCGCGCTGTCGGGCAGGAGGTGACGCCCGATCGGGGCCTCGCTCGGAATCGGTCCGGTCGCGGTTTCGAGCTCTCCGGGATCGATCACATGGACTCCGGCGCGCTCACACCGAGGATTCCGAGCCCAATCAACAAGCCGGATCTCACGCCGCCGACGAGGACGAGGCGCGCGCCACTCAGTTCGTCGCTGATCTCGTCACCGAGCACACGAACGTCGTGGTAGAAGGCGTGGAAGTCCGAGGCGAGGTGGCGGACCCAGTTCGTCACCTTGTACGGGGCGCGTTCTTTCGCTGCCTCTTCGACGACTGACGGCAGCTCGATCAGCCGTCTGACCAGCTCGATCTCGCGAGGGTGGACGAGCAACGAGAGTTGCGCCGAGTCGACGGTCGGCGCCTCGACGCCCTTCTCCTTCGCCACGCGGCCGATCGACTCGATGCGCGCGTAGGCGTACTGGACGTAGTACACGGGGTTTTCCATCGAGCGGCGCTGCACCGCGTCGAGATCGATCGTCGTCGATTGGTTGATCGAGTTCATCAGCGTCAACAGCCGCACTGCGTCCGGTCCAACCGTGTCGATGAGTTCGTCGAGGCGAACAAAATTTCCGGCTCGCTTCGACATCTTTCCGCTCACGAGCGAGATGACTTGACCCAAAATGACCTCGAGGCGTTCGGGATCGACACCCAACGCGGCGATGCCAGCGCGCAGGCTTGCCACCTGGCCGTGGTGGTCGGCGCCCCAGACGTCGATCACTCGGCCAAAGCCGCGGGTAACGAACTTGTCGCGGTGATAAGCGAGATCGCCGGCCAAGTACGTCGGTTGACCATCCGAGCGAATGAGGACGCGGTCGCGGCTGTCGCCGAACGCGCTCGAACGAAACCACGTCGCACCATCGGCGTCGTAGACGGCGTCCCGTGCGCGAAGCAGTGCGATCGTCCCGTCAACGAGGCCAGACTCCTCGATCGAGGCTTGGCTGTACCAGCAATCGAAGCAGATCCCGAGCCGCGTGAGGGTCGACTTGATGTTCTCGACGATCCTGTCGGATGCGAACTTCCCCGCGGCCATCGGTTCGTCGGGACCGTCGTACGCCGCCGCGAGCTCGACGAGGTACTCGCCTTGGTACCCCTCCTCCGGGGGCGCGTCGCCGGCGCGGCGGGCGAGCAGACTCTCGCCGAGCAACTTGATCTGGTTACCCGTGTCGTTCAGGTAGTACTCGCGCTCGACTTGGAACCCGCAGCGGTCGAGCAGACGTGCGAGGGCATCCCCGTACGCACCGAACCAGCCGTTCCCGACGTGGAGCGGACCCGTCGGATTCGCCGACACAAACTCGATCTGGACCCGCTCGCCATGGCCAAGATCCGGACGGGCATAGTTCGCTTCGCCCGCCGCGACGATCGACTCGAGTGCTTCGTGGTAGTAGCTCGGTCGCAGGTGGAAGTTCACGAACCCCGGCCCGGCGACGACGACCGACTCGACATGGTCGATGCCAGCAGCTCGAAGGCGCGCCGCGAGGTCGTCGGCGAGCTGGCGGGGCGAAGCGTCCGCCCGCTTTGCGACGACGAGGGCGACGTTGGTCGACAGGTCACCGTACTCTTCTCGGCTCGGACGCTCGAGGAGGATCTCCTCGCGCGACACGGCGATCCCCACCGACGACAAAGCCGCCGAGATCGCGTCGACAATGAAATTCGTGGTCGTCATCGAATGAGGCCGTGTTCCATCTGGCAAGTAGCATCGCAGCACAGCGGCGCGGCGCCGACGGGTTGTGGGTTGCCACGTTTCCTGGTGCGCGCCTCCGGCCCTCGTAGCTCAGGGGATAGAGCGCCGGCCTCCGGAGCCGGGTGCGTGGGTTCGAATCCCGCCGAGGGCACGGTCGTCGTCGAAGTGCCGAGGTTGCTCAAGACCGGTCGAAGATCGGAACGCGCGCAAGCTCTTCTTCGGCCAAGCCGAGCAGGTTCTTAACTCCGGTATCCGAGGACGCCGAAACCGCGACGTACCCCTCATCGACGACGACGTGAGTCACGTGGCCCTCGCGATAACTCAGCGCCCAGTCCCCGACGTCGTGGATGCG
>JBAVUF010000192.1:0-4915 GCA_049696635.1 Acidimicrobiales bacterium
CCGCCCCGACAGAGAACCCACCCGGCTCGACAACGGCGATGCGGCGGGCATCGAGGCCCTGGCGGGACCCGTTGCGCACGATGGCGAGGCGCTCGCGTACCGGGGTGACGAGGCCGGTTGCGCCGTCGCGCGCCGACATCCGCTCGATCTCCTCGAGGCTGCGACGGCCGAAGACACCGTCTGCGCGCAAGCCGACGTTTCGCTGGAATTCGGTGAGCGCCTGCACGGTGTCGTCGCCAAAAATGCCGTCGATCGCCCCGCAGTCGAAGCCAAGACGGCTCAAGCGGCGCTGCAACTCGGCGATGTCGTCGCCGCGCAGCATCGGGCGGCGCCGATACAGCGTGCGCGAACCGAGGCGGTAGCCGGCTTCGACGAGCGCCGCCCATGTGTGGGAATCGCAGGATCCGTCTTGCGGCAGGCCGTGCTCGGACTGGAACGCGACGAGCGCGCGAACCGTTGCCGGACCGAAATTGCCGCGACGATCCGCGATCCCAAAACCGAGCGCCTCAAGCCGCGCCTGGAGGTCAGCGACCGCATCCCCGCCGTCGCCACGACGCAGGGGGAAGACGGGCGCGGCAAACTTGGCGGGCGCGTCAGGCACCCAGAGATGCTACGGCCGCTCCGTTCGTCGCAACGCCTTCGTCGGCGACGATGTGATTACAGATGTCCTTCCAAGTCGGCGAGTAGCGCCGACTTGGGTTTGGCGCCGACGATCCGCACCTTCGCCTCGCCGTCTTTGAACAAGATCAACGTCGGAATGGAGAGCACTTCGAAGCGGCGTGCTGTCTCGATGTTGTCATCGACGTTCAGCTTCACGATCCGGATCGCGTCCTTTTTTTCCTCGCCGATCTCGTCCAGGATCGGCCCGACCATCCGGCACGGTCCGCACCACTCGGCCCAGAAGTCGACAAGAACGGGTGTGGCTGAGTGCGTGACCTCCTCGTCGAATGTGCTGTCAGTCACCGCGATTGCAATCGACACCCTTTGCACTCCTTTTGTGCCTACGTAACAAGTAAACGCCGGATCGTTCGTTCGCATTCCCCAAACTGTTCAGGAACGGCCCTCGTCCGCGAGGAACCGGTCGGCGTCGAGGGCGGCCATGCTCCCGGAGCCCGCGGACGTAACCGCCTGGCGGTACACATGGTCTTGGACATCACCGGCGGCGAACACTCCCGGCACACTCGTCTCCGTGCCGTCGTGGGTGCGTAGGTAGCCGGCCTCGTCCATGTCGAGCTGGCCCTTGAATAACTCGGTGTTCGGTGCGTGTCCGATTGCGACGAACACGCCATCGGCGGGAAACTCGCGTGTCTCTCCGGTGACGATGTCTCGCAGCACAACCCCAGTCACCTTCGTGTCTCCGACGACGCGCGTCACAACGTTGTCGAAAAGAAAGGCGATCTTGTCGTTCGCGAAGGCGCGGTCTTGCATGATCTTCGACGCGCGGAGTTCCTTGCGCCGATGGATAACGGTCACCGAGTCGCCGAAACGCGTGAGGAACAGCGCCTCCTCGAGTGCGGAGTCACCGCCGCCGACGACCGCGATGGCCTTGTCCCGGAAGAAGAATCCGTCACAAGTCGCGCAAGTCGAGACGCCGTGGCCGAGCAGTTCAGCCTCTCCTGGGACACCCAGCGTCAAAGCGTGTGCACCTGTCGCAATGATCAGAGTGCGCGCCAAAATGTCGGGTTGCGACGTGTTCTCGTCGCCCGTGTAGATCTCAAACGGCCGCTTCGACAGGTCGACGCGTGCCGCCTTTTTTGTGACGAGCTCGGCACCGAAGCGCTCCGCCTGCTCGCGCATCAACGCCATCAGGTCGGGACCCATCACACCGAGGGGGAATCCCGGGAAGTTCTCGACGTCCGTCGTCGTCATCAGCTGGCCGCCGGGCTGGTCGCTCGTCGAGGACGGCTCACCCTCGAGGACGAGCGGACGCAGGTCGGCACGCGCCGCGTAAACCGCGGCGGTCAGCCCGGCCGGGCCAGAACCCAAGATGACGACATCTCGCTGTTGGATGTCCCGAGAGGCCAAAACCTCGCTAGCCAGCGCCCTCACCTCTCTTCTTTTTCCTCACGCTGAACACCCAGCAGAACGCTCCGGCACCACAGAAGATTCCCGCCACAACGAAGTCGGTTGCCCAGACCTGTTGGGGGAAAACCTCGACGTCAAATAGGCGAACTAGGCCGATCACGACTGCCGCGAAGGCGAAGACGGCGAGCGCCGCGACGACCGCCGCAAGGATCGTCCAGCGGACGATCGAGAGGATCGGGCGCGTCACCTTCTCCACGGCGGCAGCAGAAAGCGACTCGACCGCGTCTTGCACCTTTGCCCCGAGTTCCCGTACCGTCCCCGCCGACTCGTCGCTCATCGCTTCGAGATTACGGCACGCCCGCGCGACATGACGGGTTGTTTAGGCCCGTTGCAGCGCGACGCCGATCGTGCCTGGTCCGGTGTGTGCGCCGATGATCGGACCGATGTACGAGACGATGGTCTCGTTCGCGGGGAAGATCGGCGCGAGCAGGCGTTGCATCTCGCCAACATCGGCAGCCGCCGCGTGGGCTATCGCGAGGCGCTTCAGCGGGACGGCGGCACGCACCTTTTCCGCGACGTACTCGAGCGAACGAGTCCGCGTGCGCTGCCTCGACTCCGGCTCGACGACGCCCCCGCGAACCTCGATCACAGGCTTAATCGAGAGCAACGATCCGACCAACGCCTGCGCCGCGCCGATCCTCCCGCCGCGACGCAACCACTCGAGCGTGTCCAACGTGCCGAAGACCTCGATGCTGTTGAGTGCCGTCTCGAGCGCGCTTCCCATCGCCGCTGCCGGCGCGCCTGAATCGGCGAGCTCGAGGGCTTCCAAGACGGCGAGTCCCTCGCCGACCGTTGCGAGCTGAGAGTCGACAACGACGACTGGGAATCCCACGGGTGCCGAAGCGGCGCCGGCGACCGCCGACTGGTACGTCGCCGAGAGTCCCGAGGACAGCGTCACGCAGACGACGCCCGAACACCCGTCGCTTAGCGCGTCTTCGTAAGCGGCCGCGAACGAGCCGGGTGAGGGCGCGGAGGTCTCTGCGATCGCCTGTTCTGACTTCGCGAGCTCCCAGAACCGCGCCGGAGCAACGTTCCGCATCTCCTCGGCGGAGTGTGGACCGAGACGGACGTCGAGTGGCACGACGACGATGCCGAGCTTTTCGATGAGCGCGTCGGGGAGATCGCAGCCGTTGTCAGTGACGATACGGACGCCGCTCACTTCCCCCCTTTGCTGCGTGGACGCGCGGTGGCGTCCGCCGTCTCGCAGTTTGCCAGGACGAGAGCATCGCCGCGAGACCTGCCGAACCCAAGTAGGCGACTCCTCCCGCTGCGACGGCGACGAACAGTCGCAACCACCCGAAAGCTCCGAGGCCCGTACCGATGATCGCGAGGACGATCGCGACAATGACCGCCATCACGCCCGACAACACGGCAAATCGTCCCGTCGCCCTCATCAGCTCGCGGCCACCAACGGTGCCAAGGCGCTCGCGCAGGACGACGACGGCGATCACCGCGGCCGCGCTGTACGCGATCGAGTAGGCAAGCGCGAGACCGCGGACTCCGAGCGGCTTGTACAGCAGGAACGCGCAGAGCACGTTGAGCCCGTTCTCGATGACGTACATGACGAAGGCCGTTCGAGTGTCCTGCAATGCCTGGAATGTCCTCGTCGCAAGGAAAAAGACGCAGTAGCCGGGGAGCCCGAGCGCGAAGAGCTCCAAAACCGCCGCGGTCACGTTCGCTGGGTGCTGACCAAACTGTCCGTGCTCGATGAGAAGGCCGACGGCGAGCCGCGCGAGCAAGAGGTAACCGACCATCGCTGGCAGGATCAGCGCGAGGACTTGCTTGGTGGCGAGGCCGAAACGCCGTCCCACCTGGCGCCACTCGTGACGGGTCGAGAGCCGCGCCAGGTCCGGAGAAGCAACGTTGATGATCGAGGTTGCGACGACCGCGAAAGGGAACTGGAAGAACGTGTAGGCGTACGTGTACGCGGTCACGGCACCGGTACCGACGTGGAACTCGAGTGCGAGAACGATGAAAAGAGCGAGTTGATTGGCGATCACGAAGCCGAACGTCCAACCCGAGAGCGAGACGATCGTCCGGACCGCGGGATCCTTCGGCCGCCAGATGAAGCGCAGCCGGGTGCGCGCTCGGCGCAGGGATGGCAACAGGCACACCGCCTGCGCCGCGACCCCGACGGTGGTGCCGACGCCGAGGAGATAGACGAGCTCCTGGTGGTGCGAGACATAATCGACCGACGCGTGCCGCGCCGTTGTCGCGAACAAAGCGAAGACGATGATTCCAATCACGTTGTTCACGACCGGAACGAAGCCAACGGCACCAAATCGATCCCGCGTTGCGAGCACTGCAGCCATCAAGCTGATCGCTCCGTAGAACAAGAGCTGGGGCGCGAACAACCGCAACAGCTCGACGGCGACGGAATGCTCCTCGGGTGTCGCCTTGCCGAAGGTGAACAGCGTGATCAGCACCGGCGCCAGGAGGACGAAGACGACGGTTGCGACGACGAGGATGACAAGCGCCAGACTGACGACGGCCGAGATCGACTCGTTCGCTTCGCGCTCGGGCCTTGTCGTCAGTCGCTCGACAAAGACTGGAACGAATGTCGCGGCGAGCACACCACCCAAGACGAGGTCGTGGATCATGTTGGGTGTGTTGTTCGCCAGGTTGAAGGAGTCGGCGAGCCGCAAGCCGCCGAGCGCGTAGGCAAGTACGACCAGGCGCGCGAGGCCGGTGAGCCGGGAGGCGACCGTCCCGATGCCTGTGCCGAACGAGGCGCGTGCGAGTCGGGCGGACCTGCTGCTCGTCGATGTCACGCCGGTAGCCACCGACGGGGACACCGGATCGGTCACGTTGATGCCGGGCTCGGCGCAGC
>JBAVUF010000193.1:0-7174 GCA_049696635.1 Acidimicrobiales bacterium
CGCCGTCGCAGCGGGCGCGATGAGCGGCCTCGCGACGCGTATCGACCGGCTGCTCGCCTGGTCGGTCTCCGTCGCCGGTCTGACCGGCGTCGTCGTCGTCGTGTACCTGATCGTCATCTTGGGCATCGGGCACGCGCCGACGAAGCCGGAGCGGACGCTGCTCATCTTGTCGATGATCGCCGCGGCGGCGTCGGCGTTGATCTACGGGCCGGCGCGCACGCGTCTGAGGGCCTACTCGAACCGCATCGTCTACGGCGAACGCGAGGCGCCCGACACCGTGTTGCGCACCTTCGCGACGCGTCTTACCCGTGCCATGCCTCTTGAAGAGCTCTTGTTGCAGGTCGTCGAGTCGCTTCGCAAAACGCTCGCGCTGACCTCGGCCGAGATCTGGACCGGATCCGGCGGTGTGCTCGAACGCGCCGTGTCGGTCCCGGACGCTCCCGGGGCGCGGATGGTGTTGAGTGCGAGCGAAGAGTCGGTGGTCGCACGCGCCGGCGTGGCGGGGAATGCGTGGCTCGAGATCTGGATGCCGCAAATCCTCAAAGGCCATGACGGGGTTGCGATCCGCGTCGCGCCGACGACCCACTCGGGCCGCGTCCTCGGACTCGTCGTCGCGACGCGCAAATCCGACGGCGAGCGCTTCAGCGAGGGCGACGACACGACTCTCGTCGAGCTCGCTCGTCAGCTCGGCCTCGCGCTCCACAACGTCGAGCTCGACTCGGCATTGCAGGAGTCACTCGACGAGGTGCGGCGACAAGCCGATGAACTGCGCGCCTCGAGAGCGCGCATCGTCGCCGCGTCGGACGCGGCGCGCCGCCAGATCGAGCGGAACCTTCACGACGGCGCGCAGCAACACCTCGTCGCGCTCGCCGTCAACGTTCGTTTGGCGCGCCAGCTCGTCGAGACCGACCCAACGGGTTCCGTCGAGATCCTCGATGCACTCGGCGGCGAGCTGCAGGACGCGGTGCAGGAGTTGCGCGCGCTCGCCCACGGCATCTACCCACCGCTGCTCATCGACCGCGGCATCGAAGAGGCGTTGCGGTCCGCTGCCTCGCGCGCCGCCATCCCAACCGACGTCGAGGCCGAAGGTTTGCGGCGCTATTCGCCAGAGGAGGAGGCGGCGGTCTATTTCTGCTGCATGGAGGCGCTGCAGAACGCCGGCAAACACGCCGGCGAGCAAGCGAGCGCGACGGTGCGCGTCCACGAACGCGAGGGGACGCTCTTTTTCGATGTCGTCGACGACGGCGCCGGCTTCGACATGAACGGCGCGAAGGGGCATGGCGCGGGGTTCGTCAACATGCGCGACCGCGTCGGCGCGATCGGCGGCACGCTGTCGGTGCAGTCGGCGCCCGGAAAGGGAACGAAGATCTCAGGGCACCTGCCGCTGAGCGGGGCGAGCGAGCCGTCGACGAACGGTGCGGCGGAGGCGGAGCGTTCGGCGCTTAGGACCTGAAGCTGAGCGGCAGTTTCCCCGCCCAGGCGCGCGTCAATACGTCCGGGCCGAACTGTTCTTTGTGCACGTACGCGACCGCGCCGCTCGTGGCCGCGTCGGCGGGCAGGCTCTCCACGTCATAGGTCGACAGCAAAAGGACGCGCACCGACGGGTGTTCCTCGACGATGCGCCGTGTCGCCTCGATGCCGCCGATTCCGTCCATGTTGATGTCCATCAGGACGAGCTGCGGCTCGAGCTCGGCTGCGAGGGCGACCGCTTCCTCGCCCGAGCGCGCCTCGCCGATCACGCTGAACCCGGGAGTCGCGCGTACGACCGCCTTGGCGGCCAAGCGGAACGGAGCCTGGTCGTCGACGATCAGCACACCGACTGAATCGTCAGCCACCACATCATCATCGCAGGTTGGTCGCGGTGATCGGACGCTTGCCAGCACGAGGGTGCGGGGCGTGGCACCACCACGACCGCCTAATCGGCGCGGTCGGAGAGAAAGAGCAGTACCGCCTTCACCCGCCGGTGGACGTCGAGTTCTTGGGACAATCCGAGCTTCGAGAAGATCGAGTTGATGTGCTTTTCGACCGCTCGCTCGGACAACACGAGCGCGGCGGCGACAGCGGCGTTGTTCTTGCCGGTCGCCATCTCGGCGAGGATCTCTTTTTCGCGCGGGGTGAGCAGCCGCATCGGCGAGTTCTGGGCGCGCGAGCGCGCCGTGACGAGCGCGTCGACTACGACCGGGTCGATCACCGATCCACCGGTTGCGGTCTGTCTGATCGCGTCGGCGAGCTGTTTGATGTCCGAGACCCGTTCCTTCAGCAGATAAGCGCGGCCTTTTGATCCGTGTTCCAAGAACGCGAGCGCGTAGCTCGGTTCCGCGTACTGACTCAAGACGACGACGCCGACATCGGGACTGCGCGAACGGAGCTCGTTCGCCGCACGGATGCCTTCGTCGGTGCCGGTTGGCGGCATGCGAATGTCGGTGACAACCACGTCGGGTTTTTCTGTATCGACGCATTCGAGCAGCGAGGCGTAGTCGGCGCACGTCGCGACGAGCTCGAGTTCATCTTCGGAGCCGATCAGCCGCGCGACGCCCTCGCGGACCAAGTAGTCGTCCTCGGCGAGGACGACCCGAATCGACATGCGGACAGGCTAGGTGACGGAATCCTCGACGTTCGAAAACGTCGCCACCGATGGGACGCGAGAAGCGGTCAGCCGAGCGTGATCAGCTGGCCCTGGGTCGCGGCGCGGACTGGCAGCGGCGCGTCCGTCAACTCCTTCACGATGGCGTCGACTTCGTCATCGGTGCGCGACGGATCGTGGTGGAACAAAAAGAGCTCGCGTGCCTTCGCCGCGGCGGCCAGACCGACGGCGTAGGGGTAGGCGGAGTGGCCGTAGTGCGCCTTCGTCGGCAGTTCCTCAGCGGTGTACTGCGCGTCGTGCAAGACGAGATCGCAGCCCTCGGTGAGCGCGAGCGCGGTTTCGTGGTACTCGCCGAAGCCTTCCGGGCCGGGCCCGAGGTCGGTCGGGCAGTGGTCGGACAGGTAGGCGAGAGTCGAGTGGCCGTCCGAGACGCGGTACCCAAAGGTCCGCCCGCCGCCGTGGGGGATGTCAAGCGCGAGAACCGACAGACCTTCGAGCACATGTTCCCCCGGTTCGAGCGAACGGAAGCTCCACGACCCCCTGAGGCCTCGGGGCGTGATCGGGAAGTGGGGCGGTGACATGAAGCGCTCGAAGACCGCTTCGCCGTTGGTCTGCGCCGGCAAATAGGCGTTGACCCGGGCGTCTTCGCGGTCCGCTGAGGCGAAGAACGGCAGGCCCTGGGTGTGATCCCAGTGCAGATGGCCGAAGAGGATCGAGCCGCGGAAAGGCTCGCCCGCGAAGACGGCGTCGGCGGCGCGAATCCCCGTCCCCGCGTCGAGGAAAAGCGTCGGCGGGGCGCCATCGACGGAGATCCCGATACAAGAGGTATGGCCCCCGTAGCGGACGAAATCGGCCCCCGGGGTGGGCGTCGACCCCCGCGTGCCGAAAAGGTGGACGCGCATCAGGAACCGACGTCCGGGCGACGGAACCCGCGTTGGGGCGCAACGAGCACTTTTGTGGCCTTTCTCCGAAGCAGGGTCCTTAAGACTACGCAGCAAGGCGCACCCGACCTCCGTCAATTCTCATTCGGTTCGCGACGAGGGGCGGGAGGCGTGCGGCGATCGGCTCGCCGCTGTTGCCGGGTCGGCGCGGCGACGGTATCGTAATTAGCACTCGAATCAAGAGAGTGCTAACGAGCCCAAGGAGGCCGCCCAAAATGACGCTGCAACCGCTCGACGACCGGATCGTCGTTCGCCCGAGCGAGGCCGAGGAAAAGACGGCCTCTGGCCTGGTGATTCCCGACACCGCGAAGGAAAAGCCCCAGCAGGGCGAGGTTCTCGCCGTCGGGCCGGGACGGCGGGCCGAGAACACCGGCGAGCTCATCCCCCTCGACGTGAAAGTCGGCGACAAGGTCGTCTATTCGAAGTACGGGGGCACCGAGATCACGATCGACGGTGAGGACCTCCTCATCCTTTCGGGTCGCGACGTGCTCGCGAAGGTGTCCGCCTGATGCCGAAGATTCTCAAGTTCGACGATCAGGCGCGTCGTGGTCTCGAATCCGGGGTCAACAAGCTCGCCGACACGGTGAAGGTGACCCTCGGGCCGAAGGGCCGAAACGTCGTGCTCGACAAAAAGTGGGGCGCGCCGACGATCACAAACGACGGCGTGACGATCGCGAAAGAGATCGAGCTTGACGACCCCTACGAGAACATGGGCGCGCAGTTGGTGCGTGAGGTCGCGACGAAGACGAACGACATCGCGGGTGACGGAACGACGACCGCGACAGTGCTCGCGCAGGCGCTCGTTCGCGAGGGCCTGCGAAACGTCACGGCCGGCGCGAATCCGATGGCGCTGAAGCGCGGTATCGAGCGAGGTGTCGCCGCTGCCGTCGAGTCGATCAAGACCCAGGCTCGCGAGATTGAAGGCCGAGCCGAGATCGCGCAGATCGCCGCCATCTCCGCCGCCGACCAGTCGATCGGCGAGGTGCTCGCCGACGCGATCGACAAGGTCGGCAAGGACGGCACGGTCACCGTCGAGGAATCGAACACATTCGGGCTCGAGCTCGAGTTCACCGAGGGCATGCAGTTCGATAAGGGCTTCTTGTCGCCGTACTTCGTGACAGACCCCGAGCGGCAAGAGGCGGTGCTCGAGGATCCCTCGATCCTGCTCGTCGACTCGAAGGTCTCCGCGGTTCACGATCTTCTGCCGGTCCTCGAAAAGGTGATGCAGACGGGCAAGCCGCTTTTGCTCATCGCCGAAGACGTAGAAGGCGAGGCGCTCGCGACGTTGGTCGTGAACAAGATCCGCGGCACGTTCCAGTCCGTCTCGGTGAAAGCGCCCGGCTTCGGTGAACGGCGCAAGGCGACGCTCGCCGACATCGCGGTCCTCACGGGTGGCCAGGTCGTCTCCGAAGAAGTCGGGCTGAAGCTCGAATCGGTGACGCCCGACGTCCTCGGGCACGCGCGCCGCGTCGTCGTCACGAAGGACGACACGACGATCGTTGAGGGCGCTGGCGGCGAGGCCGACGTGAAGGCGCGCATCGCCCAGATCCGACGCGAGATCGACGACACCGACTCCGACTGGGATCGCGAAAAGCTCCAGGAGCGCTTAGCGAAGCTCGCCGCCGGTGTGGCGGTCGTCCGTGTCGGCGCAGCGACCGAAGTCGAGCTCAAAGAAAAGAAGCACCGCATCGAGGACGCGCTCAGCGCGACGCGTGCCGCCATCGAAGAAGGGATCGTCGCTGGCGGCGGCACCGCGCTGCTCCGCAGCCGGGCGGCCGTCGAGGACAGGGCGTCGAAGCTCTCGGGTGACGAGCAGACCGGAGCGATGATCGTCTCCCGAGCCCTCGAAGAGCCGCTGCGATGGATCGCCATCAACGCCGGCTTTGAGGGATCGGTGATGGTGCGCGAAGTCGAAGCGCTCGAGGGGACGACCGGACTGAACGCTTTGACCGGGGCGTTGGAGGACCTCGTGAAGACGGGAATCATCGATCCGGCGAAGGTCACGCGCTCGGCACTGCAGAACGCGGCATCGATCGCGGCGCTGCTGCTCACGACCGAGGTGCTCGTCGCCGACAAACCGGAGAAGAAGCCCGAGCTTGCCGCGCCCGGGGGCGGCGGCATGGGGATGATGTAGGGCGAATCGACATCACGTATCGACGGGGGCCGGCAAGTCCGGCCCCCGTTCGCGTCTCGGTAGCGTCGGCCCACGTGTCGAAGCGATGACCGCCCCGTATCGCCAGCACGTCCCGCGCCCAGACGACGCTCGACCGGGGCGTCTCCCGCGCTGGACTGAGCTCGAAGCGGTGGATCGCGCGCACGTTTCGATAGAGCGAGTGCGCGGCGCGTTTGCGACCGTCCGCGCGCCAGTGATCGGGGACGGCTCTGTCGAAGCCGCGGTCCTCGTCCCGATCGCGGCGCTCGGCGATGAGGCGAGCGTGCTGCTCATCCGACGATCGGATCTTGTCTTAGACCCCGGGCACATCGCGTTTCCTGGCGGTCACGTGGAAGCCGGGGAGTCACCGCTCAATGCCGCACTGCGCGAGACCGAGGAGGAGATTGGGCTTGACCGCGCGGAGATCGAGGTGATCGGCGCGTTCCCGCCGATCGGCCGACGCCGCGGTGATGCGCGCGTCGCGCCATTCGTCGGTCTCGTCCACGGCAGGCCGGTGCTCGTTCCCGATCGCGACGAGGTCGCCGAGGTCTTCGAAGTCCCGATCGCGGCGCTCGCCGAGGACCGCGCGTCGTGGCAGGAGGTCTGGGCGATCGGATCTGACGACGTCGAGATGACCTTCTTCGGCGGGATCGCCGAGCTCGGCTCGGAACTCGTCTGGGGGCTTTCGGCGCGGATCCTCTCGGCGTTGCTCGTCCGGGTTCTCCTCGGCGGAGAAAAAGCCACCGTGTAGCCTCGCCGCGGCGCGCGCCGAGGTCGGAGCGGCCGACACCTTGCAGACAGGGGCGGAATCCCGTGGCAGACGTCGAGATCGGCATGGGCAAGAACGCCCGGCGCGCGTTCGGCCTCGACGAACTTGCCATCGTGCCGTCGAGACGAACTCGCGATGCGAATGACGTTGATATCTCCTGGCAGTTCGAGGCATTCCGATTCGAGCTGCCCTTCATCGCCGCACCGAGGGACGGGATCGTCGGACCTTCGTCCGCCGTCGCGATCGACGCCGCCGGGGGGCTCGCCTGTCTTGACCTGGAAGGGCTGTGGACGCGTTTCGAGGACCCGCTGCCCGTGTTCGAAGAGATCGCCGACGCGCCTTCGGACGACGTAACCCGACGCGTCCAAGCGGCGTACGCGCAACCGGTTCGCCCGGAGTTCGTCAGCGAGCGCATACGAGCAATCGCCTCCGCAGGAGCCGTTGCCTGCGGGGCGGTGACGCCGCAACGCGCCGAGGAACTCGTCCCGATGGCGATCGACGGTGGACTCGACGTGCTCGTCATCGCCGGGATCACCGTTTCGGCAGAGCACGTGTCACGCTCGAACGTCACGCTCGATCTCCAAAAGTTCATCCGCTCCCTCGACCTGCCCGTCATCGTCGGGGGCTGTTCGTCCTACGCCGCCGCTCTGCACCTGATGCGCACGGGCGCGATGGGCGTCCTCGTCGGCGTCGGACCGGGGGAGTCACCCGCCGCGACCCGGCGAGTC
>JBAVUF010000194.1:0-4254 GCA_049696635.1 Acidimicrobiales bacterium
TCGGTCGGCCGCATCGTCTGTGTCGGCACCGATGAGGTCGCGTCGCGCGAAGCCGTCGAGCTCGCGCGCGCGCGGGCCGAATCCGGCGCCGAGCCGTTGACGTGGGCGACGGTTGGACTCCACCCGCACGAGGCTTCGCATGGTCTCGAACCGGTGAAGCGAGTGCTCGAACAGAGTGTCTCGCACGATCGTCGTCCGGGATCGGTAGTCGCCGTGGGCGAATGCGGTCTCGACTACTTCTACGAGCACTCGCCGCGCGACACCCAGCGTGAAGTTTTCGCCGAGCAGATCCTGCTCGCGAAGCGATTCGAACTCGCGCTCGTCGTCCACACCCGCGACGCCTGGGACGACACGATCGACGTGTTGACGTCTGAGGGGGTGCCGGAGCGAACCGTGATCCATTGCTTCACTGGCGGACCGGAGGAAGCGAAGCGGATGCTCGACCTCGGCGCCTATCTCTCCTTCAGCGGCATCGTCACCTTCAAAAATGCCGGGAGGACGCGAGCCGCAGTGACGATGTGCCCGGCCGATCGACTGCTCGTCGAAACGGACGCGCCGTTTCTTGCCCCCGTGCCCCATCGGGGTCACCCGAACGAGCCCGCCTTTGTCGCGATCGTCGGCGCGGCGGTCGCCGAGCTGCGCGACGTCGACGAGCTCGAGCTCGCCAAGTCTTCAAGCGAGAACGCGGCCAGGATTTTCAACCTCGAGCCGTGACGAGCGTTTCGGGAGTGCCGACGCTCGGTCGCAACGAGATTCGCCGGTTGCTTGACGAGGCCGGGGTCAGTCCGAGTCGGCGGCGTGGCCAGAACTTCCTCGTTGATCCGAACGCCGCCGAGCACATCGTGCGGCTCGCTGGAGTGACGAAGAACGACCGGGTCGTCGAGATCGGGGCGGGTCTTGGGTCTCTCACCCGGGTGCTCGCATCGAGCGGCGCCAAAGTCCTCGCGGTGGAGATCGATGCGCGCCTCGCGTCGTACCTGTCGGCGCAGATGCCCTCCAATGTCAGAGTCGAGCGCGTCGACGCGATGACCTGCGACTGGCGCGCGGTCCTTGGTTGCGAGGAAGATCCCGGTCAAAGTTGGCTGCTCGTCGCGAACCTCCCGTACAACATCGCCACGCCGCTGATCATTGCGCTGTTGCGCGATGTTCCATGCATCGAGCGGATGCTCGTCATGGTGCAGTCCGAAGTCGCCGATCGGCTCGCCAGCTCTCCCGGAAGTCGCGTGTACGGCCCGGCGTCGGTGAGGCTCGCGTACTTCGCCATCGCGCGAGTCGTCGGTCGCATCCCACCGGACGTCTTCTACCCGCGCCCGAAGGTGGAGTCGGCGCTGCTTCGTATCGAACGTCGCGCCACAACGGCCGTCAGCGAAGACGTCGCCAGCTACGAAGAGGTCGACGAGCTACTTCGGGCGGGATTCGGCTCCAGGCGGAAAATGCTGCGTCGTGCGCTCGCTGCGACGGTGTCGCTGGACGCATTCGAATGCGCGGGCATCGACCCGAGGAGTCGTGCGGAGCAACTCGACGTCGCTTCGTGGGGCAAGCTTGCGCGATGCAAGAAGTCGACCGAGAGATCGCGCGCGCCAAACTGACCTTGTCGTTGCGGGTCCTCGGTCGTCGCTCCGACGGATACCACACCATCGAATCCGAAATGGTCACGCTTGACCTCGCGGACCAGCTCGAGTTCGCGCAAGGCACGGGGCTCGAGCTGGTCGACGAGATCGAGTGGATCGGCGCACGTCCGGTTGATCTCGACGCAGCGATCGCACCGGGGCGCAACCTTGTCGAGAGTGCCCTTCTGCTCGTCCGACGCGACGCCCGGATCTGTCTCAAGAAGCGGATTCCTCTAGGCGCGGGACTTGGCGGCGGTTCAGCGGACGCAGCGGCGGTGTTGCGCTGGGCGGGTGAAAGCGACGTCGACAAAGCTGCACGTCTCGGTGCGGACGTGCCCTTCTGCCTGGCCGGTGGACACGCGAGCGTCGGCGGCATCGGTGAGATCCTCGAACCGTTGCCGATGCTCGACGCCTCGTTCGTCCTGCTCGTCCCGGCGATCGGTGTGTCGACGGCGGCCGTGTACGCGGCCTTCGACGAGCTCGGTAGGACAGATGCGGCGGAGAGCTCGAACGATCTCGAAAAGGCGTCGCTCGCGGTTGAACCGCTCCTCATTCGCTATCGGGACCTGCTTCACGAGGTGTCTTCGCGGCGACCGCAACTCGCCGGGAGCGGCGCGACCTGGTTCGTCGAGTGCACGCCCGATGAGGCGATCCGCGTCTGTGAGGAGGCACGATCGGCGATCGTTGAAGCCGAACTGACCGCGGCCGTCTGTGCGACGAAGACCGATGCTGGCGGATGATCCATCCCGGATCGATCCGCCGACGTCGTTGAACGCGACTTGAGCGCTGGACTACTTCGTGCGCCTCTGCCAGCGCGTGCGCTTCAGCATCTTCTTGTGCTTCTTCTTGCGCATTCGCTTACGGCGTTTTTTGATGAGCGATCCCATGGCCTGGGAGACCATAGCGGATCGACGAGCAGACTCGACAGCCCGCGCGACCCGCGGTGAGGAGGTCCTTCGATCAGCGAATCGAGCGCACGAAGCTGCCGTCAGAAGCGCGCCCGCTCGCCCTCGATGAGGTGAAAGGTCAGCTACTCGAATGCACCGTCATCGTATGTCTCGAGGCAATCGCATCTGCAGCTTCATCGGGTGCTGCGAGGATCTGGCCTCCCTGAACCATCCGCCAAGTGCTGCCCTCGACGAACGACGGTCCTTTCGTCACCGACGCCGCTATATCCGAGAAGGTGACGGGGGAGAAGCCGGCGACGAACGGTTCCGACGGTGACCCGGGGTCTTCAACGATCCACTCGGCGGTCTCGGCGGGACCGGAGTATTGGACGGCTTGGTCCGACCGGTAGGAGGCACCCGTCGTCAAGTCCGTGACCGACCACATCCATCTACCGTTCGTCTGCCAGACCGAGGCCGAGATCGTGTCGCCGGTGTTCACCGTACCGAGCGCGTTGGCCGGCCCTGGGTACGCCTCCCACCATGCTTCGTTCTGTTGCTTGCCATCGATGCAATACGAGTAGATGCCGTCTTGGAAGATGGTGGTGGTTCCACGACCCGACGCTTCGGCGCCGTCGACTCCGACCCAGGTGCCAAGCCACGTCGTCGTCGCGCCGCATGTGACTGATGGCACCGACCAGGTCGCCGATGCCGACTTTACCGGCGCACTGAATGTCGTTACGTATCCGGCCCAGCTCGCCGACTGCTGCGGGACTGTCGCAAAAGTGAAGAGGTCCCAAGAGCTCCGTGACGTCTCCGAGCGATGCGCGGGAGCATTCTGTGAAGAACGATTTGCGGGCAACGGGATCGTGAGCTTGCGAGAGATGATTTGATCGGAGCGACTCCGGGCCACCAGCCGGAGTTCCGTGACGCGGGTCAACGTCGCGGGGCTCGGGGCGATCCGGATTGCCTCGGCGAAACGTCCGTTCTCACACGACCGCCACCGGCGCGGAAAGTCCACCGTCACCTTGCTCCGTTGTATGACGAGGCGGCAGCTCATCGAGTTCTCCACTTGAGCGCTGACCAAAAGGCGCGCTCCGGTCGACGAACGATCGAGCGCGCGCGTGGTGATCGACACAAACTCCGGGGCCCCGCTGTCGCGGCTGACGGCGCCCGCTGGAACAACAAAGATCGTGGAGATTGCAGCTGCGATCGCGATAGAGCCGATCAGCGCGATCGCACGGGCGCGGCGACTCGGACATATCGGTCGCACATCGGAGCCCGTGTCGCGGCGGGGCTCGCTCTCGTCGTTCGCCGCCGACTCCCACCGCTCCGATCGACCTTCGCGCGTGCTCATTTTCAGTGGTAACGGTACTACTGAGAGTGGTCATCTCACTGTGAATAGTGACCATTAGGCCACCTAGCGTGACTGAGCTAGGGACTGACGCGAATAGGCCAGACTGAACAAGCGCCGGTGCGTGCCCTTGTGGCTTTCGAAAACAGTGTGAGGCAGGAACGGACACCGGGTGACGAAACGCAGCGCGATGCCGGTTCCGTGTCAACCCAAAGTGCCTCTTGTTCTCTGAACGTGCGCCGCCGCGCCGCCGTCCGTTCATGCGCGACCATCTGTGACCGAAGGGCGGTCGCGGAATGCCGGACTTGCGGTGGCTCGGCCCCCCGAACCCTTGGCGGGTAGTTCAACCGGCAGAACGCCTGACTTTGGATCAGGAGGTTGGAGGTTCGAGCCCTCCCCCGCCAGC
>JBAVUF010000195.1:0-7916 GCA_049696635.1 Acidimicrobiales bacterium
GCCGTCGACCATCACGTGCGGCCGGCCCTCCAGGGCGCCGAGTGGAACGAACGGCAGCGCCGGAAAGGCGGTAGACGTCAGCCGGCCTCGTCGATCGACTGCGCGAGGGCGAGGTCCGCCTCGGTGATCCCCCCGGCGGAATGGGTCGAGAGCCGCAGCGTGACGGTGTCCCAGCGGATGTCGATATCGGGATGATGGTCCGCTTCCTCGGCGAGACGCCCGACCTCGTTCACGAAAGCGAGCGCTTCGGCAAAGTTCGCCCTCTTCACGACGCGAACGATCTCGTCGCCGTCACGATTCCACGGCGTCTGCGCGAGCGCGCGGTCGATTTCGGCATTCGCGATGATCGCCACCGGGTTGACCCTAGTTGTCGAACGCGAAGTCGACGATCACTGGCGCGTGATCTGACGGGGGATCGGCGAACTCACCCTTTTTGCGCGCGTCGCGGTCGACGAACGCCGCCTTGACGCGTCCCGAGAGCGGGGCGGACGCGAGCACCAAGTCGATGCGCATCCCCTCCCCCTTGTGGAAGGCACCGGCCCGGTAGTCCCACCACGAGAACGGTCCCTTCTCGTCGGGATGCACCGATCGCACGACGTCTTCGAGTCCGAAAGAGAGAATGCTTTCGAACGCGCCGCGCTCCGCGGCTGTGACGTGAGTCGCTCCCTCGAACTTCGCGATGTCGTAGACGTCGTCGTCTGTTGGAGCGATGTTGAAGTCACCGCCCACCACGAGCGGCTGATCCGCCTTGCCCGTCGCGTCGAGCTCGCAGCGGAAGTCCGCGAGCCAACCGAGCTTTGCTTGAAAGAACGTCGATCCGACCTCTCGCCCGTTCGGCACGTACACCGAATAGACCTGCAGAGCACCGCACGTCGCGGCGATCAGCCGCGACTCGTTCGCCAAGTCGGACGTCGCGCTCGTGAAGCCCGACCGCACGTCCTCGAGACCGATGCGCGAGGCGATCGCCACGCCATTCCAGCGCCCGTCGCCGTGATGCGCAGTCGCGTAGCCGATGTCGGTGAAGGCGCTTTTCGGAAAGGCCGCGTCCGCGACCTTCGTCTCCTGCAGCAAGGCGACGTCGGGCTCGTTCTTCGCGATCCACGCCACGACTCGCTCCAGGCGGACCTTCAGCGAGTTCACATTCCAGGTGACGATGCGCACGATTCACTCCTCTGCGAAAACGAAGAACAATCCCGTCTCACAAGCAACCTCGCCCGAGACCGTGGCAACGCCGTGTCCGGTCCCCGCCCGCGGGGAAAGGCGGCCGAGGGTGACTTCGAGGTCCAACCGATCGCCGGGAACCACCCGACGGCGAAAGCGCGCCTTGTCGATGCCACCGAAGAGGGGCAGCTTGCCGGAGAACCGCGGATCAGCGAGCACCGCCGCTGCGCCGAGCTGGGCGAGTGACTCGACCATCAGCACCCCCGGGACCGTCGGTCGCCCGGGGAAGTGCCCGGTGAAGAACGCTTCCTCACCGGTCAGCGTCCAGTGGCCTTTCGCCCGTTCGCCGGCGACGAGTTCGTCGATCCCAGAGACGAGCAGGAACGGCGGGCGATGTGGGATGAGCTTTTCGATCTCGAGCGGAATGGCTCTTACTCCTTGGCTCGGCGGGACCGTTTGCTCGCCCCTTTCGTCACCTGGCGCTTTCGGGCGGCGCGGTCCGCACTGTTCGTCGGGCGTGCCCGCGCGGGTTTCGGCACCGCCTTTAACGCGCGTTCCGCCCGCGGCGAACGGCGCGGTCCCCCGCCGGACGAAACCGCCTTCAACGGGCGCTCCGACTGCGGGGAGCGGCGCCGCCCACCGGTCGACGCAGTGTTCTCGACGCGGCGCGGTGCTGACTTCTTCGTCGGCGACTTCGCTACTTTCGCGGGCAGCGCGCCGCGCTTTGCCTGCAGGTTGGCAGAGGTCTTCGAATCCCTCCTGTGGGCGAGCTTCACGACCGCTGCGACGGTCTCTTCGCTCGGCCGGCCGGAGACGGTCGCCGCTTCGGGCAGTGCGACCTCGACACCGCGACGGTAGGGATCGAGCGCGGTGACGACGAACCTTCGCGACTCACCCTTTTTCAAAACCGCGCGCGCACTGCGCGGAGCCGGGTCGCCGAGGCCGGAGAGCGGCACGTACGCCATCACGTCTCCGGAGCGGACGACCGCGCCGTGCGAGGTGAAGCCATCGACAACGGCATCCACCTCCTCTCCTGGGCGGTGCTCAGAGACGAAGGCGATGAACGTCACCGGATCGTTCACCGCTCTCGGAGAGGCCGCAGGGGACGCACTTTTGCTCGGCGGCTTCGTCTTCGCCTTCGGCTTCTGCGGCCCGCTCGGCGTAACCGCCTCTTTCGTCGCCGAGGCGATCGCGCGTTCGACCTCTTTTTTTGCGCGCTTCGAGTCGGACTGCGCCTTGCGGTCCTTCGGGCCCCGCACCGGGCTCCGGTACACGAAGATCCAACCGACGCCCGGCACGCGCGACGCGCCCATCAGCCGTCCGCGATCGAACAGCCACGGGTGCTCGCCGTGGAACTCTTGGAACGAATCATTCGAAAGCACGATCCCGTCGACCTTTTCCGCGATGCGTAGTAAGAAGGCGTCGCCGCGGCCTACCGCACCGGCCGGCGGCGAGACGAGATCACCGGAGAGGACGAGCTCGTCGTAACGCTCGCGCTCGGAAGGATCGATGCGGTGTCGGAAGGTCGCGTCGACGACCACGGTCACCTGGGCGCCTTGCATCTCCCGGCGGAGATCGGCGACGACCTCTTCGAGTTGGACAAGGCTCGGTGTCGTCCTTCCCTCGGTGGCGAGGTTGGACCCGTCAACGACGATGTGGCGCGTTGGCATCCGCTCAGTCAATCACCGCGAGGATCGGCCGTCGTTCGAGGCGGTCAGGCGCTCTTCGGATCCGGCCCGAGCGCTTTATCGAGCAGCTTGTCCAGCTCGAGCTCGTGGATCATGTGCGATCCGGTCGCCGGGCTCCCCGACGCGGCGCGTGACACGTGCCGGAGCTCGTAGGCGTGCCGCAGCGCCTTGTGGAGGCGTTCGTGTACGAAGCTCCACGCCCCCATGTTCTTCGGCTCGTCCTGCAGCCAGACCACCTCACGCAGTGCCGGGTAGCCGCGCAGGACGTCGTTCAGTTGCTCATCGGGCCACGGGTAGAGCTGTTCGACGCGCACGATCGCCGTCGGATCGACTTCGCCGCGTCCCAAGAGCGCGTCGCGCCGGGCGTACGCGTCCTGGGCGATGCGGCCAGAGCACAAAACGACGCGCGACACGGACTCCGGGGCGAACCGCTCGCCGCGTTCTACGTCATCGAGGACCTCGGCGAACCCGCCGGAGAAAAGCCGGTCGGCCGCGGAACGGGCAAATCGGGAGCGCAGGAGCGACTTCGGCGTCATCACGACGAGCGGCTTGCGTTCGTCGCGTCGCACCTGTGCGCGCAAGAGGTGGAAGTACTGCGCGGCGGTGGTTGGCTGCGCGACCGTGATGTTGCCGTCCGCCGCGAGCGTGAGGAACCGTTCGATGCGAGCCGACGAGTGCTCTGCGCCCTGCCCCTCGTACCCGTGGGGCAACAACAGCACGAGTCCGCTCTTCTGGCCCCACTTCTCTTCGGCCGCGACGATGAAGTTGTCGATGATGATCTGCGCGCCATTCGCGAAGTCGCCGAACTGAGCCTCCCAGCAGACGAGCGCGTTGGGAGCCTCCACCGAGTAGCCGTACTCGAAACCGAGCGCGGCATACTCCGACAAGAGCGAGTCTCGGACGAAGAGCCGACCGAGTCGATCGGCCGGTGCAACCGGGGCGAGACCGCCGACGTCATCGCCGAGGTTCTCGAGCGGCACGAACTCCTCGCCCGTCTCATAGTCGACGAGCACCGAGTGACGCTGGGAAAAGGTGCCCCGTCTCGTGTCCTGTCCAGTGAGGCGGACGTCGGTCCCCTCTACGAGGAGGCTGCCGAGGGCGAGCGCCTCCGCGAGCGACCAGTCGACCTCGCCTGCCTCCCACATCGTTTTTCGCTGTTCGATCTGGCGAACGAGTTTCGGGTGCACGGTGAAACCCGTTGGTGTCGTCCACATTCGCTGAGCGATCGCGCCGAGGACCCCGCGATCGACCCCGGTCGGCAAAGAGAGCGGAACGCGGATCGTCGCGAACCGCTCGGGCAGCGACTCGACCTTCGGCGGCGCGGTGGAGCGCGTTTCGTCGAGGGCCACCTGGAGTCGCGCGTTGAAGTCCGCTTCGACGTGCTCCGCGTCCTCTTCGGTGATGTCACCACGCTCGACGAGCATCTGGGTGTACAAGGTGCGGACCGACGGGTGCTCGTCGATCTTCTTGTACATGAGCGGCTGGGTGTAGCTCGGGTCGTCGCCCTCGTTATGGCCGTGTCGCCTGTAGCAAACGAGGTCGATGACGACGTCTTTGTGGAACGCCTGGTGGAACGCGAACGCGAGTCTGGCGACGCGCACGCACGCCTCGGGATCGTCCCCGTTCACGTGGAAGATCGGCGCCTGCACCATCTTCGCGACGTCCGTCGGGTAGACCGACGAGCGTGCGGCCTGCGGCGGTGTCGTAAAACCGAGTTGGTTGTTGATGACAAGGTGCACCGTGCCGCCGGTGCGATAGCCCTTCAGCATCGAAAGGTTGAGAGTCTCGGCGACGACGCCCTGTCCAGCGAAGGCGGCGTCGCCGTGGATGATCAGCGGCAGCACCGGGTAGCTCTTCGGCGCCGGGCCGCGATCCTGCTTCGCGCGGACAATGCCTTCGACTACCGGGTCGACGGCTTCGAGGTGTGAGGGATTCGACGCGAGCGTGACGGCGATCGAGGCGCCGTCACGCCCACTCCAGGTACCTTGCGCGCCCTTGTGGTACTTCACGTCGCCGGATCCCTGCACCGATTCGGGATCGAGGTTGCCCTCGAACTCGCTGAAGATCTCTCCATAGGACTTGCCGACGATGTTCGCCAACACATTCAGCCGTCCTCGGTGAGCCATCCCGACGACGACCTCGCCAAGGCCCGCCTTCGCCGCCGCCTCGAGGGTCGCATCCAAAAAGGCGATGGTCGACTCCGCACCCTCGAGCCCGAAGCGCTTTTGGCCGATGTAGCGCAGATGTAGGAAGGTCTCGAACGCCTCCGCCGCGTTGAGCCGCTCTTGGATGTGGCGCTTCTCGTCGGTCGCGATATCGGTTGCGACCCCTTCGACGTGGCGCTGGATCCAGCGCTTCTGTTCAGGGTCTTGGATATGCATGTACTCGATGCCGACCGTCCCGCAGTACGCGTCGCGGAGGATTTCGAGGATCTCGGAAAGCGGCAGCATCTCGGTCCCGGGAATCCCACCGGTGTCGAAGGGCCGGTCGAGATCCCAGACCGAAAGCCCGTAGTGCGCGAGGTCGAGCTCAGGGTGAAGTGCGGGGGGCTCGGTCTGCAGGGGGTCGAGCTGCGCGATGAGGTGGCCACGTACCCGGTACATGTTGATGAGCTGGTGGACTTCGAGCTCTTTTTTCGTACGGGAGTCCTCACCCGTCTGGAGCTGTTCGTCACGTGTCCAGCGCGCTGGAGGTCGCACGACGCCGAGAGCGGCGAAGATCTCGTCGTAGAAGCCGTCCTCGCCGACGAGGAGCTCGTGGACGCGTCGGAGAAATAGTCCCGACTCCGCGCCCTGGATGATGCGGTGGTCGTAGGTCGAGGTCAGCGTGACGACCTTGCCGACACCGAGCGCGGCGAGTGTCGCTTGCGCCGCGCCCTGGAATTCGACCGGGTAGTCGAGCGCGCCGACGCCAATGATCGCCCCTTGACCCTGCATCAAACGCGGCACCGACTGGGTCGTGCCGAGCGTGCCGGGGTTCGTGATCGTCACCGTCGCGCCAAGAAAGTCCTCGACGGCGAGGTTGTTCGCGCGCGCCTTCGTGACGAGCTGTTCGTAGGCGGCGCGGAACTCCCGGAACGACAGGGTGTCGGCGTCCTTGATCACCGGGACGAGCAGCGCCCGAGAGCCGTCAGATTTCTCGAGGTCGATCGCGAGGCCGAGTCCGACGTGGCTGTGACGGATCACACCTGGTGTCCCCCGGCCGTCTGCGTTCTCGAAGAAGGTGGAGTTGAGAGCCGGCAGCTCGCCGAGGGCCCTCACGACGGCGTAGCCGATCAGGTGCGTGAAGCTGACCTTTGCCCGCCCGGTGCGCAGGAGTTCGCCGTTCAGGATCGAGCGGTTGACCTCGAGCAGCTTCGCCGGAACCGGGTGCACGCTCGTCGCCGTCGGGACCGAGAGGCTCGCGACCATGTTCTCGGCGAGCTTGCCGGGCACTCCGCGAAGCAGCCTGAGCTCTCCGTCGACGACCACCGAGGCCACCGACGCTGCTGCGCGCTGGGATGTCGGGTCGGACGCAGCTCCATCGGCCGCCGTTGGCGCATCGTCTGTCGCCGACGCGGCTTTCGCAACCGACGCGACGCCATCGCGTTTGCGGGATTCGGGGACGAAGGCCCGGGGCCCGGAGAAAAAGTCGCGCCAGCTCTGACTCACGGAAAGCGGGTTGGCACGGAACTCCTGGTACATCTCCTCGACGAGCCACGAGTTGATGCCGAGCACGTCGGGACGGGGCAGAACCTCGGGCGCGTCGGTTTCCTTTTCGGAGCCGACGGTCACGAACTCAGGATATCGGCGGCCGTCGTAAGTTCGGGGACGACAGAAAGAGGGGCGAGTGCGCGCTCGTTTGGGAACTGCGGGCTTTTAATCCGATGCGCGTCTTGGTGAGCGGATCGCACGGCCTGATCGCCGGGGCGCTTGTCGAGCGCCTCGAGTCCGACGGCCATGCCGTCCACCGGGTCGTCCGCGCCCGGCCGAAGGATGGCGACGCCTACCTCGACCTCGCCCAAAGGAGCCTCGACGTCTCTCGGCTCCCCGACGGGTCGCTCGGCCAGATCGACGTCGTCTTCAACCTCTCGGGCGAGCGGATTACCCCTTGGCGCTGGAGCGCCGCCAAGCGCGAGCGATTGCGCTCGAGCCGCATTCTCGTCACCGACCTCATCGCCCGGGCGATCGCCGCCGCCGATACCCCGCCGACCGTCTTTGTCTCCGCGTCGGCTGTCGGCATCTACGGCGAGCGCGGTGACGAAGAACTCGACGAGCAAAGCGCGCCGGGGCGAGGGTTCCTCGCCGAGCTGTGCCGCGCTTGGGAAGACGCAACGGAGCCGGCGCGTCACGCCAACGTGCGCGTCGTGCACGTGCGCAGCGGCATCGTCATCGCACGGCACAATCCCCTCGTCTCTTTACAACTGCCGCTGTTCCGCCTCGGTCTCGGCGCCTCACTCGGTTCGGGTCGTCACTGGTTCAGCTGGAACGCGCTCGAGGATGAGGTCGCTGCGCTCATCCATGCGGCGACGAATGCGGAGGTCGAGGGGCCCTGCAATCTCACCTCACCGAACCCTGTGCGCTATCGGGAATTCGCGACAACGTTTGCCCGCGCGGTCGGGTCGCGCGCACGACTTGCTGTCCCGCGCGTCGTGCTCGACGCGGCCATCGGCACGGAGGCGACGCGTGAAATCGCGCTCGTCAGCGAGCGGGTGCTCCCCCGCCTGCTGCTCGACACCGGCTATCAGTTCAAGTTCCCACTCCTCGACGAAGCATTCGCGAACGCGATCGGGTCGCGGACCAGACCGTGAGCTCCGGCACCGACAGGGTCTTCGACGTGCTCGTGATCGGCGCCGGCCCTTCGGGCGCGGCGGCGGCGATCGCCCTTGCCGGAGCCGGGCGCTCGGTCGCCCTCTGCGACCGTGCCCATTTCCCCCGCGACAAGACCTGTGGAGACGGGCTCACGACGGGAGCGTTGCGCCGACGGCGTCCTGTTGTAAGGAATACAGTTGGCGGAACGTTCACGATAGATTCGCCGAAGCGCCCTTCTCTTTCTTCTTCCGTGAACGATGTGAATTGCATCGCAATA
>JBAVUF010000196.1:0-6406 GCA_049696635.1 Acidimicrobiales bacterium
CAGCATCGTCGGACGCGATGCGCGCCGACGGGCCCTGATCGAGCGCCTGCCGACCCGGGTGCGCGACCGCATTTATGCTCGCGTGCTGCTGCGCGCATGAGGCTCCACACGCACGAATGGGGAGACCGCGACGCACCTCCGGTCGTCTGTTTGCACGGCGTGGGAGCCCACGGGGGGCGTTTCGCCCGTTTGGCGAGCCGATTACCGGACTTCCGCTTCGTCGCCTTCGACCTGCGCGGTCACGGCCGGTCCCCGTTTGAGCCGCCCTGGACGATCGCGACGCATCTTTCCGATGTGCTCGAGAGCACCGAGGCGGCCGGCATCTCCGAGGCGGCTTGGCTGGGCCACAGCTTCGGCGGGCGTCTCGTCCTCGAGCTCGCCGCGCGTCGTGCCGGGCTGATCGAAAAGCTCATCCTGCTCGACCCTGGGATCCGCCTGCGGCCGGACATCGCGCTCGCCCTCGCCGACGCGGCACGCATCGAACAGGTCTTTGCCACCGAATCAGAAGCCGTACCGCCGAGGTTCGGCGGCTCGTTGTTTCGCACACCATCCGAGATGCTCGCCGACGAGCGCGAAGAGCATCTCGAGCCCTCCCCCACCGGCTTCCGGTGGCGATTCTCCCCGAGCGCGGTCGTCGCGATTCTCGGCGAGCTCGCGACCTGGCCGCCGCCTCCCGAGGATCTACACGAGCGGGTGCTGATGATCCTCGGATCGGACGAAAGCGTCGTCGGTCCACGGCAGCTGGAGCGCTACCGCCGCTCGCTCCGCGAACGACTTGACGTCGTTCATGTCCCGGGCGGTCACGTCGTGTTGTGGGACGCCTTCGAAGAGACCCTCGACGCGGTGCGCTCTTTTCTCGGGTCGCCGTCGCGCGATTCGGACCCGACCTGACAGGCGCGATCGTAGGATCGCACCCGTGACTTCTCACGCCCCTGCGTCGGAGCCGGATCAGTCAGGCATGCAACCCGTCGGCGACTTCTGGATCACTCTTGGATACCAGGGCACCGACGCCGACGGAGAACACACCATCATCGAATGGGACGCAAGTGAGCAATATTCGTTCCCCGACGGAAAAGGTGGACGAATCATCCACGGTGGGTTGGTGGCGACGTTGCTCGACACGGCCATGGGCGGCGCGTGTATCGAGACCCTCGAATCCGGTGAGCGTTTCTTGACAGCCGACCTGCACACCGAGTTCTACAGGCCAGCTCGGCCCGGAATACTGCGAGCAGTTGCCCGTGTCGTGCGGCGCACGCGCGCTGTCGCATTCTGCGCGGCCGAGGTCACTGACCCCGATGGAAAACTCGTTGCGAGCGCGCGTTGCACCCAGATCGTGCGCTCGGAGCCCGACGAATGAACTGCATCGCGCAGCGATGATCTGAAGGACCGACCTCTAACTCCCCAAGACCTCGCGTCGGGTGCTCATCCCGGGCTTGCCAGGTCCGTTCGCGCCGTGCGATTTCGAGTGATGCGCGGGGTGTGGAATTCCCCATCTCGCCTCTCGATGATCACTTTGAAGTGATCGCCTACGTTCTAGGCACGACAAGGAGGCACAGTTATTCCGCTCAATCTCGAAGAACGCTTCGCTCGGGTGTCTCTCGCCTTCCTGCCTTCGCCCATTCACAAGCTTGAGCGCTTGTCGCGGGAGATCGGGGTAGAGGTCTGGGCCAAACGCGACGATGTTTCGTCGGGATTGGCCTTCGGCGGGAACAAGATCCGCAAGCTCGAGTGGCTCGCCGCCGACGCACTTGCCAAAGGGTGCGACACCTTGGTGAGCATCGGGAACATCCAAAGCAACCACACGCGCCAGGTGGCGGCCGTCGCCGCAGTTCTCGGGCTTCGTTGCCGGCTCGTTCAAGAGGAATGGACCAAATGGGACGACCCGTCGTACACGAAGGTCGGGAACATCCTTTTGTCCCGCATCCTCGGTGCCGAAACGGTTCTTGAGGGCGCGGGCTACTCGACGTCGGCGAAGGAGACTTGGTCGCGCGCCCTCGAAGAGGTGAAGCGCGCCGGAGGCAAGCCCTACGCGATCCCCGCCGGTGCCTCCGACCACCCGCTTGGCGGGCTGGGGTACGCCCACTTCACCGACGAGCTCGCCCGACAAGAAGAGCAGTTGGGACTGTTCTTCGACACTGTCGTCACGGCGACGTGTACCGGTTCGACGCAGGCGGGATTGATCGTCGGCTTCAAGTCACAGCGCCGGCCGCGCCGCCTCATCGGCATCGACACCGCTGCCGATGCCGAGATGACGCGCGCCGCGGTGACGAAGATCGCCCGCGCAACCGCCGAACTGGTTGGTTTGCCGTCCGAGATCCGAGACGAAGATGTCGTCATCGATGCGCGTTTTTCTGGTCCCGACTACGGGCTGCCGGACGAGTCGACGATTGCCGCGATTCGTTTGGCGGCTCAGCTCGAAGGGATGCTCACCGATCCCGTCTACGAGGGAAAGAGCATGGCCGGGCTGATCGCCATGGCACGCGCAGGCGAATTCGTTTCTCGAAGCCGGGTGCTCTATGTGCATCTCGGCGGCGCTCCGGTGCTGAGCGCGTATCACAACGCGTTCGAGTAACAGACAGCTTCTCAGGGGACTCCGGCTCGGGTCGGTCGTTTCGTCGACTCCGCGAACTCTTTCGCCGAACGGAGGCACATGCACCATTTAGGCGTCATTAGTGGTTGGTCACCTGGAACCCGCACCAAGCCGCCGCCTTCGTGAACTGCGGCGACTGCTGGTCGAACCCGGCCGGAAAGACGAGAATCACACCGTCGCGATCGGCTATCTCACTTATGTCGGCCGGATTGCGGTTAGACGGGACCGTGGTTCGCGGTTCTGGGAAATTGGAGATGCCGTGGCGACGCATGCACTGCGCCACCTTCAGCATCTGCGCGACGGCCTGTGCGGTGGGAGGCGCTCCGGAGCCGATGCCGCCGCCGGGCAAGAGTCTCTGGCACTTCGCTTGCGCCTCCTCGAACGCGGGCGATGAGGTACGCGATCCCCGGACGGGAACTCGAAACCCCCCGCCCGCATTCGGGTCCGGGAAGTTCGGCACCCCGTGGGTCCGCATGCACTGGGAGAACTTGAGCTCGTCCTCGTAAAGCGCCGTACTCGACGACGGTGAGGCAGCGGCGGGGACCACGGTCGTCGTCGAGCTCGACCCGGCGCTCGCCACGCCGGGGGAAGCGGACCCGACCCCGCACGCCGCAGCAACTAGCCCGACGCCCACGAGCGCGAGCGCGAGGGTTCCACCGCGAAGTGAATCACGGCGCAACCTCAGCCGGCCGCTCTCGTTCGCACGAGAAGACACACCGGCGCGACGGATCGACCGAATGCACCGTCTTCGTCCTGCAATCACTCGCGTCCGCTGCCTGTCATCTGCTTTCTCTCATGGTCGAAGCGCTCTTGGCAGCAGTTGTACGAAAGTTGAGGTCACAGCCCGGTCACGATTGTGACCGGGCTGAAACCGGCGACCTGGCATGTTGTGCATCGAGACGTAACCGCCGGCGGGCGCCGTGGCATCTGACCACGGCCGCTGCCACGCTTGCGACCGGGAGTATCGATGAGAGTGCTGGTAGCTGAAGACCACGAGCGGTTGGCGACGGCGGTCGCGAACGGGCTTCGCCGCTACGGGATGGTCGTCGACGTGGTGCTGGACGGCGACGAAGCCCTCAGTCGTCTGGTCACCAACCGCTACGACGTGGTGGTGCTCGACCGGGACCTCCCCGGCACCCACGGCGACGAGATTTGTCGCGCGCTTGCCGCCGAGCGCTCCGAGAGCCGTGTGCTGATGCTCACCGCCGCCAACTCGGTGCGGGACCGGGTCGAGGGCCTCGGCTTGGGCGCCGACGACTACTTGCCGAAGCCGTTCGATTTCACCGAGATGGTCGCCCGGGTCCAGGCGCTCGGCCGTCGGCCCGGCGCTCCCAAGCCAAAACTCTTGGGCCACGGCGACTTGGCCTTGGACCCCGAAATGCAACTCGCAACCCGCGCTGGACGACCCCTGGCGCTCAGCCCGAAGGAGTTCGCCGTCTTGGAATGCTTGCTCGTCGCCGAAGGAAGGCCGGTGTCAGCGGAGGAGCTGCTCGAGCGGCTGTGGGACTGGGCGGCCGATCCCTTCACGACCACCGTGAAAGCCACGGTCAGCCGGCTGCGCGCCAAACTCGGTGATCCGCCGGTGATCGAAACCGTCCGCGAAAGCGGATACCGCATCGGGGGCGAGTGATGGGCGCCACACATCCCCGACTCGTGCCACCTTCCTGGCTGCGACTGCCTCGCCGCACCGCCCGCCTGCGGCTCACCGCTTTTTGCGGCGGGCTCTTTCTCCTCTCGGGCGTCGCGTTGATCGCCGTCACCTACGTCCTTTTTGAGCAGGCGACCAAATTCCGAAAGCCGCACTTACCGAAGGTCCCCCACACTCCCTCCATTCAGAGTCTCCAGCTTCCGCTCAACCCGGCCGCCGCCTTTGTCGGGGGGCCGGTTCAACTGACTCAAGCGCAAAGGGAGCTGGCAAAGGCTCAGCATGAGCTCGCAACCACCAAGCCTTATTTTCTGAATGAGTTGCCTGGGCTCGCACAGATCCAGCGTCAGCTGGACCAGGCCAAGCATCAGCTGGCACAAGGTGAGCATCAGCTGGCGCAGGCGGTCCACGAGCTCGCACAGGCAGGGTCCGCGCAAGCCGCGCAGCGCGCTGCCGACTCACACCAGCTTCTCGTCAACTCGGGAATCGCGCTGGCCATCGTCGCGGTGCTCGCCATCCTGGCCGGCTGGCTCGTCGCCGGCAGGATGCTGCGACCCATCCGGACCATCACCCGCACGGCCCGAAGGATCTCCGCCACGAGCCTTCACGAGCGCCTCGCGCTCCAAGGGCCGGAGGACGAACTCAAGGAACTCGGCGACACCCTCGATGACCTGTTTGGGCGGCTCGACGCCGCGTTCGACGCGCAACGTCACTTCGTCGCTAACGCCTCGCATGAACTGCGCACCCCGCTGACCGCCGAGCGCACCCTGCTGCAAGTTGCGCTGGACGACCCCGACACGACGATCACCGCGTGGCGCTCGACGGCGGAGGAAGTGCTCGCTTCGAGCGACGAACAGGCACGCCTAATCGAAGCGCTCCTCACCCTCGCCAGCAGCGAAAGCGGTCTCGACAGCCACGAACCTGTCGACCTCGCAGTCATTGCCCGCACAGTCCTGCGCGACCGCCGCGACATCGACCGTCTCGGGCTCCACCTCGACACGGCCATCTCGTCCGCGCTCGTCGAAGGAGACCCGCGGCTCCTCGAATCCCTCGTCGCCAACCTGGTCGACAACGCCGTCAGGCACAACGTCGCGGGTGGCCGTTTTCGTGTGGCCACCGAGAGCAAAGACGGCAAGGTCGTGATCGAGATCACCAACACCGGTCCTCTCATCGCACCGGGCGAGGTTGCGCGCCTCCTCCAGCCTTTTCAAAGACTTGATCCGCGGCGTTCACATCACAAAGACGGGCACGGCCTCGGGCTATCGATAATCCGAGCGATCGCTGCCGCGCACGGCGCCACCTTGTCCGTTCATCCGGGGCCGGAAGGCGGCCTCGCAGTGGCGGTGGACTTCCCGCCATCGCAATCGCGAGGTTCGATACGTCAGCCTCGTGACGAGCGGACTGTTTCCGGCGACGAAACCGACGGTGCGCAGCGCGATGTGATGAAACTCGGCCCCGTGCGTTGAGGGACGCTCGTCGACCTCAACAACTGAGAACCACGAGCTGAGGGCAGAGCGCAGCCGAGCCGCGCCAGTGGCGATCGACCAAGTAGCACCCGCTTGCCGCAACACTCGCCGTGGGCGAGCGGACCTTCCGCCAGGAGGATGCGCGATGGCCGGCTGGATCTCGGCGAGATCCCGCGGCTCAGCGTTCGTGCTTCTCGCCTCAGCTCCCGCTGATGCCTGGCGGGCCGGCGAAGCCGGGCTGCAAGCTCTTACACGCACTCTCGGCCGACCAGAAGCTCGGGTTGTTCTCGTCGACCGACTTCGGGATCAGGAATCCGCCATTGGCGCTTGGGTCGGGGAAGTCGGGCTCGCCACGGGTGCGCATGCACTGGGCGTACTTGAGCTGCTCGGCTTCGACCCGGGCCGCGCCGCCGGGAGTCACCCTCGATGCAACCGCGTACTTCCGGCAGGCCGCGGAGGCGAACCGGTACGTCGGCGAGCTGTTGGGGTTCGGGCCGTTGCCAAGGAAGCGGTTGCCGCCGCCCGGAGGAACGCTCCCGGGAGCGATCGGATCGGGGTAGTTGGTGACTCCGTGAGAGCGCATGCACTGCGTGAACTCCAACATCCGCGTAGAGATGTCGAAAGAAGGTGAGGAACTCGCCGCCGACGGTGACGACGTTGTCGTCGACGGGCTCGACCCACGGTTCGCGACGCCGGGGGATGCGG
>JBAVUF010000197.1:0-4294 GCA_049696635.1 Acidimicrobiales bacterium
GGGCGCACTCGGTCGGTGTCGCACTCGCGGAGGAGGCGATCGCGCTCCGCGAGGCCGGCATCGAGGCGCCGATCCTGATGTTTACAGAGCCAACCGAGGCCGCGATCGAGCCGCTCATCGCCGCCGACGTGACTCTCGCGCTCTACCGTCCCGACGCGATCACGACGGCGACCGAGGCAGCACGCCGGATCGGCGGGTCGGTTCCGGTCCACCTGAAGGTCGACACCGGGATGCATCGCGTCGGCGCCGATCCCGATGATGCCGTCGCCCTCTGCGAGTCCATCGTCCAATCCCCAGGTCTGCGCCTCGAGGGGCTCTGGACCCATTTCGCCGTCGCCGACGACCCCGGGGACTCCTTCACAGATGACCAGCTCTCGCGTTTCGCGTACGTCGCGGCACAATTGCGCGAGGTCGGCATCGTGCCACCGGTGTTGCACGCGGCGAACTCCGCCGGGGCGATCGCCCACCCAAAAAGCCGTTTCGACCTCGTCCGTTGTGGCATCGCGTCGTATGGGTACGCGCCCTCGGCGAAGATTGCACCGGTCCTCAGCCAGGAGATTGAGGCCGTGAGTCCAGGTGATGCCCTCAGGCCGGTGCTCTCGCTGAAAGCGCGAGTCCACTTGGTACGCGACCTCGACGCCGGCGAACGCGTGAGCTACGGCCGCACGATGCCCTTGCCGCGTCATGGCCGCGTCGCCGTCGTGCCTCTCGGCTACGCCGACGGGCTGACGCGCCGTCTCGGTTCTGCGGGCGGCGAGGTGCTGATCGGAGGAAAACGGCGGCCGATCTGCGGCACCGTGACGATGGATCAGGTCATCGTGAATTGCGGCGGCGACGATATAAGGGTCGGCGATCCCGTCGTTTTGATCGGCCGGCAGGGCGGCGAGGAGATCATGGCCGACGAATGGGCCGAGCGGCTCGGGACGATCGCCTACGAGGTGCTCTGCGGCATCGGATCACGTGTCCCGCGGGTTGCGCGGGGTCGGGTGGCGGCCAACGCGGAAGCCCCCGGAGAGGACGCCGTCGCCGTTCGAAGCTGACCTCGGTCCCGAGGGAACCTCCTGGTCAGACGGTTAGCATGGGTGCGTGGTCGCGCTCGCCGAGCTCGAGCGAGCCGCGAAGGCCTGTGTCGCCTGCCCCTTGGCCTCAGGACGCACGAATGTGGTTTTCGCCGCCGGATCGCCGAACGCTCGACTGATGTTCGTCGGCGAGGGACCGGGTCGAGACGAGGACCTCGCCGGCGAGCCGTTCGTCGGACGTTCTGGGAAGCTGCTCGACCGTCTGATCGAAGAGGAGCTCGGGTTGACCCGCGCCGAGTGTTACATCGCGAACGTCGTGAAGTGCCGGCCGCCGAACAATCGGGACCCACATCCCGACGAGGTCGCCGCGTGTCGACACTTCCTCGACGGCCAGGTCGAAGCCGTCGACCCGGCTGTCATCGTCACCCTCGGCAATTTCGCCGCCCGGACACTCCTTGGTGGGACCGACGGCGTGACGAGACTGCGAGGAAGGACGTATCCCTTCGGTCGCGGCGTCCTCGTGCCGACCTTCCATCCCGCCGCGGCGTTACGCGGTGGTGGCGTCGTGCTCGCACAGATGCGGGCCGACTTCGTGCGCGCGAAGCGCGTCCTCACCGGGGCTTCCTCCGCATGAGCGAGACCGACGCGTCCTTCGACGTCGATTCACGTTCGGTGGAAGAGACGCAACGTATCGGTGCCGCCATCGCGTCGCTGCTCGATCCCGGCGACGTAGTCTTGCTCGTCGGTGAGCTCGGTGTGGGAAAGACGACGCTCACGAAAGCGATTGTCGAGGCGCTCGGTTCAACCGGCGTCACGAGCCCGACGTTCACGCTCTGCCACCGCTATGACAGCTCGCCCCCCGTCGCCCACGTCGACTGCTATCGCGTCGACGATGGTGACGCCCTCGCAGATCTCGCACTCGGAGAGATGCTCGACGACGGATACGTCGCCATTGTCGAGTGGGGTGAGCGACTGAGCGACCGTCTCGGTGGCGACGCGTTGCAATGCACGCTCGCGACCGGACTGGGCGACGATTTCGATCAGCGGCTAGTGACGTTGCGTACGAGGGGGACGCGCTGGTCATCACGCGCCGACGAGTTGCACGATCGCGTGACTACATCGCTTGCGACCACTCCGAACGGTCGGCAGGCGACGTGAAGCTCCTCGCGATCGAAACGGCGACGCTTAACGTCGGCGCCGCCATCTTCGAAGAGGACCGGATACTGGCGGTTTCATCGAGCCGTCCCGGCCGTTTGCACGTTGAGACGCTCCACCCGGCGATCGGGCGCGTGCTCGCCGAATCGAACACGTCGCCAGGCGAGCTCGCTGGAATCGCGGTCGACGTCGGGCCGGGGCTGTTTACCGGCCTGCGCGTCGGCATCGCGGCGGCGAAGGCGTTCGCGTTCGCCCTGTCTCTTCCAGTGGTCGGTGTACGGAGCACCGAGGCGATTCGCGAGGCGGCAACGCGCACGGCCGGCGATGACGACGTGATCGTCCCGGTCGTTGACATGCGGCGGGGTGACGTGGCCTGGGAACTCGAAGACGGCGCCGCAGAGATCGGGACGCCTGAGGTGCTCGCCCAGCGACTCTCCACCGCTGGACCGGTCGCGCTCGTCGGCGATGGCGCGCGGCGCCTCGGAGACGATCTCGTTTCTTTGATTGGGGCGCGCTTCATCGAGGATGAAGAGTTGCTCGCGCCGCCGGTCGAGGCGATCGGCCGTCTCGGCGTCATCAGACTCGACCAGGGCGTCGTTGAAGACGCGATCTCCATCGCGCCCTTGTACCTGCGTCAAGCGGATGCCGTCGTCAATTATGAGACGCGGGCTTCGGCGATATCTGAGGCGCGACGATGACCCTTCGTCGTTCGCGTCGTCAGGTCGGCCTGCCACTTCCGCCTCGCGACGGCGAGGTCGTCGACATCGTCGAGATGCGCCGTCGCGACATTCCGGCGGTCGTCGCGATCGAACGCGAGATCTTTGCCGAGCCGTGGTCACATGGCCTTTACCTCTCCGAGCTCGCGCAGCGCGCCACCCGCCGTTATTACGTTGCCGTCGCAGCGGCGAGCGTCGTCGGATACGCGGGTGGAATCCTCGTCGCCGGGGAAGCACACGTCACGACGATCGGAGTCACCTCGTCTTGGCAGAAACGCAAGATCGGTGCGCGGCTGTTGTACCGGTTCGTTGCGGACGCTCGCGATTGGGGAGCCGACTCGATCACGCTCGAAGTGCGGATGTCGAACACGCCGGCACAGCGACTTTACGAGTGGTTCGGCTTCGCGCCCGTTGGCGTGCGCAAGAACTACTACGTCGCGACGGGCGAGGACGGCCTCGTGATGCACGTCGCCGGCGCCGACTCCGAGGAGTACGGCGAGCGGGTACGCGCGATCGGGCGTGCGCTCGGCGAGATCATCGGGGAACGGACCTCGTCGTGAGCACCCTCGTCCTCGGCATCGAGACTTCTTGCGACGAGACGGCGGCCGCGATCGTCGAAGACGGACGCGTGATCCGGTCGTCGATCGTCTCGAGTCAGATCGACCTGCACGCGCGATTCGGCGGCGTCGTCCCCGAACTTGCGGGGCGCGCCCATCTTGAGCGGATCACCCCGGTCGTGACCGAGGCCCTTGTCGACGCCGGGATCTCGAAGGACGCGCCGGCGTTGAACGCCGTCGCGGCGACGACCGGGCCCGGACTGATCGGGGCGCTGCTCGTCGGCGTTTCGTACGCGAAGGCACTCTCGCTCGCGTGGCGGGTGCCGTTCGTCGCCGTGAACCACCTCGAAGGTCATCTCTTCGCTTCGCTCCTCGAACGACCCGACGTCGAACTCCCGGCGGTCGTGCTTCTCGTCTCAGGTGGTCACACCCTGCTCGTCGAGATGCCGGCGCCGGGCAGCTACGAGATGCTCGGCGAGACCGTCGACGATGCCGCCGGGGAGGCGTTCGACAAGGTGGCGCGGTTCTTGGGTCTGCCGTATCCGGGAGGACCGGCGATCGAGCGCCTCGCGGCCTCCGGCGACGCCGACGCCGTCCGGTTTCCTCGACCGATGCTCGATGACGGACTCGACTTCTCATTCTCCGGCCTCAAGACGGCCGTGGTGCGCCATGTGCGGTCACACCCCGACATCGACAGCGCCGATGTCGCGGCGGCGTTCGAAGTGGCGGTCGTCGACATTTTGGTGACGAAGGCGATCCGTGCCGCGAAACAGACCGGCGCTCGCTCGGTCTGCCTCGCTGGTGGGGTCGCGGCGAACGGGCCGCTCCGGCGGGCCATCTCCTCGGC
>JBAVUF010000198.1:0-4598 GCA_049696635.1 Acidimicrobiales bacterium
CTGCTCGACCGCGTCGAGGCGTCCGCGCTCGCAGCGATGGGGGAGCGCGCCGCGCCGATCGAGTTGATCGACCGGACCCTTCCCGTTGCCCGGGCCACGGGAACCTACTTCGAGGTCGTCGCGCTCCTCGCCCTTCGCAGCTCGCTCGACGGTGAAACCGAACCGCCCGAGTTGGTCGAAGAGCAGAAAAGGCTCATCGACCAACTCGGCATCGTCGCGCTTCCCGCCCTAGGGGCGAGCCTAAATAACGGGGTCGAAAGCTGAGTTCGCGAACCGTCGCGACCGTTAGCCGTCATGGTTGAACGTCAGGTCACCGGTGCCGTAGATCTGCTCGACGATGTTCGTGTATTGCGTCCCGCCCACCACGGGATAGGAATAGGTCGAATACACCGAACACCAGCTGACATCGGGTGGCAGCGTTGGGTTCGACATTGTTCCGCCGCACGGCACCACCGTGGCGGTTGTTTCGGCGGGGGGAGAACCAGACTCGAAGGTCACGGTGCTCGGCCCGCACGTCGGCGGACTTATCGACGAATACGGCACGCAATAGTCGAGGTTTCCCCAGTCGATGTCGACGGTCGCCGTGTACGTCGTCGTCCCTTGGGTGTCGAACGTCACGCACGCCTGTTGGCCGGGCACGCAAGGATAATCGGACGAAGATGTCGATGTCGTGAAGTCCGAGAAGCTCTTGCTTCCGGAGTCAACTTGCAGCGATGCCGTGACGTCGGAACCAGAATTCGGTGTCGCCATTAAGGGATTGCTCGAGGACGTGATCACGAGGTTGAAGTCCTGCGTGGCCGAGCCCGTCGAGTTCGTGGCGGTGATACAGACGTTGTAAGAGCCTCCGTCAGTAGACGCAGGCGTACCGCTGATCGTCGCGGTGCCGTCACCGTTGTTCGCGAAATTCACGTCTGACGGCGCGTTCGTCGAACAACCGCTGAAACCGGCGTCGTTCAAACTCGGGGCTGGATAGCCCGAGGTGGTGACCGTGAAGCTGAAGGCCTCACCGACCGGGACGATGACGTTGTCGGCGCTCGTGATGGTCGGGGACTGGTCGACTATGAGCGTCAACGTCTGCGTTGCCGGCGCGGTGACTCCGTTCGCGGCACTGACGCACACGGTGTAGCTGCCGCCATCTGTTGACGCCGGGGTCCCGGAGATCGTCGCGGTGCCATCACCGTCGTCAGAGAAGCCGACACCCTTCGGCAGAGACGAAGTGCACGTGTCACTGAGCGCCGGAGTGGGGAATCCGGTGGTCTTCACCGTGAAACTGCCGGAGGTTCCATCGCTGAAGGTCGTGCTGTCGGCACTCGTGATCGCCAGATCTTGGTCAACCGTAAGCGTGAACGTCTGTGTGGCCGGCGTGCCGATGCCGTTGTTCGCGTTGAGACACAAGGTGTAGGTGCCATCGGAGTCTTGACCCGGCGTGCCGGAGATCGTCGCCGTGCCGTCACCGTTGTCCACGAGGTTCACGCCACTCGGCAGCGGCGGCGATGACGGAGTGCACGTCGGGCTACCAGAAGGGAAGGCGGCGTCGGTGATCCCAGGGGCAGGGTTGCCCGTGGTCGTCACCTTGAAGCTGCCGTCCACGCCCTCGGTCATGAGTGCCGAGCTGCCGCTCGTGAAGGTCGCGGCGGCGGCGCTCGTGATCGCTGGCGCCTGGTCGACCGTCAGCGTGAACGTCTGCGCCGCTGAATACGTCATGCCACCAAACGTGTTCGAGGCGGCGATGCACACGTTGTAGGCGTACGTGCCACCCGGAGTTGTGATCGCCGCCGGCGTACCGGCGATCGTCGCCGTGCCGTCACCGTTGTTTGTGAAGGTGACGCCGCTCGGCAGCGATGTCGTGCAGGTGCCGGCGGTGCTCGCATCAGAAAGCGAGGGGTCCGGGTAGCCGGTGGTCGTCACGGTGAAGGTGCCGGGGCTTCCCGCGGTAAAGGTCGTGTTGTTCGCGCTGGCGATCCCAGCCGCCTGGTCGACGGTGAGCGAGAACGCCTGCGTGGCGGTGCCCGCGGCGTTGGACGCGTTGATGCACAACATGTAGGTGTAGATGCCTCCCGCAGTTGTGATCGACGCTGGCGTACCCGCAATCGTCGCCGTGCCATCGCCGTTGTTCGTGAAGGTCACACCGCTCGGCAGCGTCGAGGGCGTGCACGCAAGTTGGCTGCCGTTTGCGGCGAAAGCGGTGTTGCTGAGCGTCGGTGTCGGGTAGCCGGTGGTCTTCACGGTGAAGGTTCCGGCCGTTCCCGCGACGAACGTCGCGGAGGGATTGCTCGTAATCGCCGGCGCAGAGTCGAAGTAGAAGGTCGGATCCGCCTGATCGTCGTTGTCGTTGTCCCCATCGCAGCTCGGCCCGACCACAGAGACCGATCCTTTGGATGGCGAGTCGAGCTGGATTTCCACTTGGTCAAACTGGTCGCCGGGCGGGACCGCTCCCGTGCTTACGACGGGGCAGTCGTTCGTGTCGCCGGGCGACTCACCTCCGCGCGGAATCGTGAACGGCACCGTATCCACGGTTTGCTCGACGCCAGACGCGTTCAGCCGCCGCAGCACCAAGGCGCCGGAGGCGGAGCTGTCGGTGTTGCTCTTCAACGGGATCGTTGCTTCGCTGAAGACGCGCCCCTCGGTCAAGGAGTTCGATTGACCGACGCTGAAGATGAGGCCCTCGCCGGGCACGATCGTTTCACCGGTGGACGTTCTCGAGTTGAAACAGACTCCGGTTTCGGCCGCGCCACCCGTCACCTCGCTGCCGACTGACGCCGACTCCTCCGAGCTCGTCGAGCTGTAGCCGTTGGGGTAGTAGGCGGCGCTCAGCGGGAGCACCGATGAGGACGGATTCGAGAGCTTGCGGCTCTCGCAATTGCCACTGCTGACCGAGAGCGACTGCTTCAGGTTCGTGCCGTTCGCCCCCTCGTACTCGACGTACGGGGCGATGTTCTGCTGATTGTCCGTCTGGACGAAGACGATCTTGTCTTGGGTCGACCCTGAGGACGCGCTCGCGGTCGCGATGGCGACGACTGGCACAGCGATGCTCGCGCCGACGAGGAACGCGAACAGTGCCCGCGCACGCGGCGGTTTCGGATTTGTGCGACGCCGCGATTTCGGCATTGCGTGACGACGTCGATGAGTGAACGCGTTCATGTGCCCCCCAGGCCCTCGCCGCACACGCCGCGCAGGTCGCGGGCATGCTAATAGCCGTCTATCTGGCGGTCCATTGGCGATCGCTCTCGTCGGGGCGGGCGCGGGCGCTTCTTTGACACTGCGCGTTTGGCTGCTCACGCTTCGTGAAGATTCGGTCTTCGTCATCTCGCGCTACGACATAGAGGCGCACCACAAGCACGTGGCGACGTCGTGGTGCCCGGCGCGATCGTGCCCGGATACGGCGTCGAAGGAATTAAGGCGGGACTGTCGCGAGCGGGCGTCGCCGAGCGTCAGAGTTCGAGCAGCGTCCCGACGGCGGCTGCCTCGACGCGCGTCGGAGAGCTTTGGTACTGGGCGACGATCGCGTCGATCTCGTCGTCTGTTCGTTCGGGGTGGTGGTGGGTGAGCAGGATTCGATCGACCTCGGCGATCTCACAAAGTCCGACCGCGTAGCCGTAGGAGGAATGCCGTGGGTTCGGGCGGCTCACCAACTCCTCGTCGGTGTACTCCGCATCGTGGAAGACGACCGTACAACCCTTCGTCAGCGCCAGCGCGTCCTCGTGGTACACACCGAACCCGGTCGGTCCCGGCCCGAGTAGCGCCGGCGCGTGATCCCCGAGGTAGGCGAGGTTCACGCCGCCGTCCGAGATCCGGAAGCCGAACGTTGGGCTATCTGCGTGCGGGATCTCTCGAGCAGAGACCGAGAAACCCTCGACTTTGATCTCGCCCGCCGCGAGCCGTTGATATTGCCATTGCCCCAACAGCTGGCTCGGCGTGATGGGGAAGAACGGTGGCGAGAGGAATCTTTCGATGCTCTCTTCGACGCCATCGCGCGTTGGCGCGAACAGGTCGACCCGTGATCCCGCGTGGTTTCCGGCGCCGAAGAATGGGAGACCTTGCGTGTGGCCAAAGTGCAGATGGCTGAGCAAGACGGTTCCGGAGAACGGCTCGGACCCGAAGATTGTCGCCTCGGGTTGAAAGAAATCACCGACCAGTCGGATGCCGGTTCCGGCGTCGACGATCAGACTCGGACGCTCGCCGTCATGGGCGAATGCGAGGCACGCCGTGTGTCCGCCGTAACGGGTAAATGCTGTTCCGGGTGCCGGAGTCATTCCCCGGACCCCGCACACCCAGATCCGCACGGGCGCAGTCTGTCATGGTCGAAGCGCGAATGGGTCGGTCACGCTTCCCTGCGCCGTTGCGTCGCCTTGCAGCAACGCTCGCTTCGAGATCGGAGGTACTCGCTCAGCGCCGGCTTGATGTTCAGTTTGCGAAGTAGCGCCGAGGGGTCGATCCGGTCTCGCGTCGGAAGGCGGCGATGAACGCGCTCGACGTCAAGTAGCCGACGCGCATCGCCACCTGGCTCACCGGAACTCCCGCGGCAAGCGCCGGAGCTGCTGCTTGGAGCCGGGCGAGCGTGCGCCACCGCCCGAAGGTGACTCCCATCTCTGCAAAGG
>JBAVUF010000199.1:0-2460 GCA_049696635.1 Acidimicrobiales bacterium
GCGGAGGCCCGCGCGGCGCCCCGGGGCCGAATCCCCGGACGAAAGGTCGCTTCCGTGAAGATCACGGGGGCGCTGACATAACCAAGGGCGCCCCGCGCGCCAGCTGCCAGTCGTCGAGCCCTCGGACTCCGGGTGCTCGACGACTGGGAACTGGCCGGGATGGTGCCCCAGGCACCAAGGAGAAACATGGCCGAGGCCATCTCAGTTTCGGGCCCGATCTCGGGCACCGATCGCCAGCTGTCCTTCGAAACGGGCAAGCTCGCACCCCAAGCCGACGGCGCCGTTGTGGCGCGCATCGGCGACACCCTCGTGCTCGTGACGGCCGTCGCGGCACGCAAGGTACGGGAGGGTCAGGACTTCTTCCCGCTCACCGTCGACGTCGAAGAGCGGATGTACGCCGCGGGCAAGATTCCGGGCTCGTTCTTCCGCCGCGAGGGCCGCGCGACCGACCAGGCGATCCTCACCGCCCGGCTCATCGACCGCCCTCTGCGGCCGAGCTTCCCCGAAGGCTTCCGCAATGAGGTCCACGTCGTCGCCACGATCCTCGGCGCCGACCAGGAGAACCCGCACGACGTCGTCTCGATCAACGGCGCCTCGGCGGCGCTTTTGTTGTCGGGGATCCCCTTCGAGGGACCGATCGGCGCGGTTCGGATCGCGTATACGACAGAAGGCGTCTGGCTTCCCCACCCGTCGTACCAAGAGGGCGACGCGGCGACCTTCGAGCTCGTCGTCGCCGGTCGGGCACTTTCGGACGAGCCCGACGCCGAGGTCGCCATCATGATGGTCGAGGCGGGCGGCACCGAGCGCGCGTTCACGTATTTCGACGCGGGTGCACCAAAGGTCACCGAAGAGGTCATCGCCGAAGGACTCGAGGCGTCGAAAAGGTGGATCCGCGAGTCGATCGAGCTTCAGCGTGAGCTCGTCCACAAGGCCGGCGCGAATCCGACGATCCCCTACGAAGTCTCCCTCGACTACCGAGACGACGTGCTTTCCCGCGTCGTCGAGGTCGGCGGCGAACGGATCGAGAAGGCGAACGCGACGCCGGGCAAGTCCGAGCGCCAGGCCGCGCTCGACGAGGTGTCAGAGGCGATCTCGCTCGAGCTCGCCGACGAGTTCGAGGGCCGTGAGCGCGAGGTGCGCGCCGCGATCCGTTCGCACACGAAGTCGGTTGTCCGCCGCCGCATCGTCGAAGACGGCGTGCGCATCGACGGCCGCGGACCTACCGACATCCGGCCGCTTTCGGCCGAAGTCGGTATTCTCCCGACGGCGCACGGGTCGGGACTCTTCCAACGCGGCGACACCCAGGTGCTGAGCGTCGCGACGCTCGGCATGCCGCGCATGAACCAGATGCTCGACACGATCGGCGTCGACGAGTCGAAGCGCTACATGCACCACTACAACTTCCCGCCGTTTTCGACCGGCGAACCCGGCTTCATGCGCGGTCCGAAGCGGCGCGAGATCGGGCACGGGTTGTTGGCGGAGCGCGCGCTCTTGCCGGTGATCCCGTCCGAGGAGGAGTTCCCCTACACGCTGCGCGTCGTCTCTGACGTCTTGTCGTCGAACGGCTCGACCTCGATGGCGTCGGTGTGCGGTTCGACGCTCTCGTTGATGGACGCGGGTGTGCCGGTGCGCGAGCCGGTGGGCGGGATCGCGATGGGCCTCGTCTACGCCGAGGGTCGCTATACGACGCTCACCGACATCTTGGGCGCCGAGGACGCTTTCGGCGACATGGACTTCAAGGTCGCCGGGACACGAGATGTCGTCACGGCGCTGCAGCTCGACACGAAGATCGACGGGATCCCCGCCGACGTGCTGGCGGAGGCGCTCCGCCAGGCGCGCGAGGCGCGCCTCCTTGTGCTCGACGTGATGAAGAACGCGATCGATGCGCCGCGGACGTCGGTGAAGCCGAACGCCCCGAAGATCGTCACCTTCGAGATCCCCCTCGACCGCATCGGCGAGGTGATCGGGCCGAAGGGCAAGGTCATCAATGCGATCCAGCAGGAGACCGGCGCCGACATCGCGGTCGATGACGACGGCACCGTCGGGCGGGTGACGATCGGCGCGAAGGAGTCCTCTGCTGTCGAAGACGCTCGCCAGCGCGTCGAACTCATCTTGAACCCGCCGGCCGCCGAGATCGGCAAGGTCTACGACGGCAAGGTGGTGAACATCACGAAATTCGGTGCCTTCGTGAACATCCTCCCCGGCCGGGACGGCCTCTTGCACATCTCGCGCATCGGCGGCGGAAAGCGGATCGACCGTGTCGAGGACGTGCTCTCGCTCGGAGATCCGGTGAAGGTGATCGTCGAAGACGTCGATCCTCAGGGCAAGGTCTCGCTCTCGCTCGTGGGCGAGGACGGCGAGCCGATCGGCGGGTCACGCGAGGCGCGGCCCCCGGGGGATGGCAACGGTCGCGAGGCTCGGGCTCCGTCGCGTGAGCGCGCGCCGCGTGCCGAGCAGGAC
>JBAVUF010000200.1:0-8010 GCA_049696635.1 Acidimicrobiales bacterium
GTACCGAATTGATGTTCGGCCGGGAACGTATCCGACATGTCGATAAACGATGTAAGTCAAATATCGACCGCACGGATTCGCTAACGAGCGCACACGGACCTTTCAACGCTCGTGCAGCAGAGCTGAGCGCTGTACCTCTTCGCCTACCGCCACATGCTCGATCGTTGACGGAAGAGTAAGTTGAGGCGTGTCGCTGCACTACGAGGATGCGCAGACGGTGGTCCACCGCCTCGTCGTCGGTCCGATCGACAACAACGTGTTCGTCGTGCGCTGCAAACAGACGGGTGATTCGCTGCTGATCGACGCGGCGAACGAGCCTGAGCTGTTGCTGCGCACCGCGAGGGACCTCGGAGTGCGCCAGATCGTAGAAACACACGGCCACTGGGACCATATCCAGGCCGTCCCGGAAATGCGCGATGCCGGATACGAAGTCGCCGTCAGCGCCGAGGACGCCGCGATGCTCCCTTCGTACGACCTGGTGCTCGAGGACGACACAGTGCTCTCGATCGGCCAATTGCGGATCCGCACGATCCACACCCCTGGGCACACACCAGGGTCGACGTGTTTCCTCCTCGAAGGATCGCCGGTGCTCTTTTCGGGCGACACCTTGTTTCCGGGCGGGCCGGGGAACACGAGCTTTCCCGGAGGCAACTTCGACCAGATCATCACCTCGATCGAGCGCCGCCTGTTCGCGAAACTTCCGGACGACACGCTCGTCCTCCCGGGCCACGGCGACGACACGACGATCGGCACCGAGCGCCCCCACCTCGACGAATGGGTTCAAAGAGGCTGGTGAGGAATTTCTCCTACCGCTGTAGTGCTAATTCCCCGGCCCGCGTAACATCGAGGTTGTGAGCTCCGAACTCGCGGTCGCGCCGGCGCCTGAGCGCGCCCCCGACGCGGCGCCGCTCCTTGTCGTCGAGGACCTCCACGCCGAGGTCGAGGGGCACGAGATTCTGCGCGGCGTCGATCTCGTCGTCGGCCACGGCGAGCTGCACGCCGTGATGGGCCCGAACGGCTCGGGGAAGTCGACGCTCGCGAACGTGCTGCTCGGAAAGCCCGGCTACGCCGTCACGCAGGGTCGCGTTCTTTACAGGGGCGACGACGTCACGGCGGTGAAGCCAGACGAGCGGGCGAAGGCCGGGATGTTCCTCGCCTTCCAGTACCCAGAGGAGATCCCGGGCGTCCCGATCGCACAATTCCTCCGCCAGGCGATCGGCGCCCGCCGGGGCTCGGAGATCTCAGTGATGGAGGTACGCGTCCAGCTGCGCGAATGGCTCGACCGCCTCGGCATGGACCGGTCGTTTGCGTCGAGGCACCTGAACGAGGGCTTTTCGGGTGGGGAGAAAAAGCGCGTCGAGATCCTGCAGATGGCGATGCTCGACCCCGAGCTCGCGATCTTGGACGAGACCGACTCCGGACTCGACATCGACGGCGTGCGCGTCGTCTCCCGCGGCGTCGACGAGGTGCGCTCGCGTCACCCCGACCTCGGCGTCGTCGTCGTCACCCACTACCGCAGAATCCTCGACGAGCTGAAGCCGGATGTGATCCACGTGCTGATCGGCGGACGTATCGTCGCCACGGGAGGCCCTGAACTCGCCGCCCGACTCGATCGCGAAGGGTACGACTCATGGAGAAGCTGACCGACCCGATCGACGTCGAGTCGATCAAGAAGGACTTCCCGCTGCTCGCCCGCGACGGCAAGCATCGCATCGTCTATCTGGACTCGGCGGCATCGTCCCAACACCCGCAATCCGTCCTCGACGCGATGGACACGTATTACGAGACCACGCACGCGAACGTGCACCGAGGCATCTACCCGATCGCCGAGGAGGCGACGCGCGAGTACGAGGCTGCCCGCGCCGCCCTCGGCCAGTTCATCGGTGCGCCGGATCCGGAACGCGAGATCGTCTTCACGAAGAACGCGACCGAGGCGATCAACCTCGTCGCGAACGCCTGGGGAAGAAAGAACCTCCGCGCCGGCGACGTCGTCGTGTTGACCGAGATCGAACATCACGCCAACATCGTCCCTTGGCTGATGCTGAAGGACGCGATCGGCATCGAGCTGCGCTACCTGCCGATGGGCGAGGACTTCTACCTGGACCTGGACCGCCTCGACGAGTTCGTTTCCGGGGCGAAGCTCGTCGGCATTACCGGGACCTCGAACGTGCTCGGCACCGTCGTCGACATGGAGCGGATCGTCCCCGCCGCGCACGCCGCGGGCGCGCTTGTCCTCGTCGACGCGGCGCAGCTCGTCCCCCACCGCAAGCTCGACGTCGCGCGCTTGGGAATCGACTTCGCCGCGCTCACCGCCCACAAGATGGTCGGCCCGACGGGGATCGGTGCGCTGTGGGGTCGCGCCGAGCTGCTCGACGCGATGCCGCCGTTCCTCGGTGGCGGCGACATGATCAGCGAGGTCCGCTTCGACGGCTTTACCCCCAATGAGCTCCCCTGGAAGTTCGAAGCCGGTACGCCGCCGATCGCCGAGGCGATCGGGCTCTCGGCAGCGATCGACTACCTCTCGCTCATCGGTTTGGACCGCATCCACGCGCACGAGAACGGGCTCACGTCCTACGCGGTCGAACAGCTCACCCAAAGCGGCGACGACATCCGCATCTTCGGGCCGTCGCCTGACCCGCACTGGCGCGCCGGCGTCGTCTCGTTCCAGCTCGAGGGCGTCCACCCCCACGACGTCGCGCAGGTGCTCGGCGAAAAGAACGTCGCCGTGCGCGCCGGCCATCACTGCGCGAAGCCGCTGATGAGCGTGATCGGCGTGCCGGCGGTGACGCGGGCCTCGCTCTACCTGTACAACGACGAATCGGACGTCGACGCGCTCGTCGCCGGGCTCGACGACGTGCGGTCGATGTTCAAGTGAGGATGCCGTGGCGGTGAACGAACTCGAAGACCTCTACCGCGAGGTGATCCTCGATCACTACCGGGCGCCGCGCAACCGCGGTGATCTCCCCGTCCCTCCCGCACACCGCGTCGAGGCGTTCAACCCGCTCTGTGGCGATGAGATCATCTTGTACCTCGACGTCGAAAACCGACGGCTCGCCGATATCCGTGTCGGTGGCCAAGGCTGTTCGATCAGCCAGTCCTCCGCCTCGATGATGTCGGAAGCAGTAAAGGGCAAGAGCGTCGACGACATCCTCGCCCTCGAACACGCGTTCAAGTCGATGATGTCCATACATGAAGCAGGGCTCGACGGCACCGACGGAGAAGAGGCCCAACCAGTCGACCCCGAGTCGCTCGGAGAGCTTGCTGCACTCCAAGGCGTCGTGAAGTTCCCGGTCAGGATCAAGTGCGCGACACTGGCGTGGAACGCCCTTGAGCAAGGACTCGCGGAAGTCGCCGCTGGCATGAGCGACAACGCTTGAGCGTCTTTCGGACCGACTGACACCGCCGATACGAGGAGGGCTGTAGCCCCGATTGCAAGTCGCTCCCACACCTGAGCGGGCGATCCGGCCGGCGTTGCTGGTCCTTGTCGTGACGCTCGGGCTCACAGCGCTAAGCGCGTTCCTGCTCGAAGCGTCGTTGCACGCGGTCGCCGGCAACTCCGACAGTGCGACCGTGGTCCTCGAGGGCGCGGCGATCTCCCACGGCCACCTCGGGTTGCACGGGTGGTTGATGACGGCCGATTCGTTCTGGAGCGTCGACGCGCTCTTCTACGCGATCGCCACGATGTTGGTGGGCGTGCGCGCCGTTTTGATGAACGCCGTGCCGTCTGTGATCGCCGCACTGAGCATTGTCGTCGCAACCTTCGTCGCTATGCACGGACTGAATCGGCGCGCATCTCTTCCCGCGTCGCTGTTCGTCCTTGCGCTGCTCGGTCTGCCGGGACCGGTGCTCGCGTACTTCCTTCTCCAGGGTCCCTGGCACGTCGCCACGACGTTGTGGTGCCTGCTCGCGTTCGTCGCCTTGCTCCGTCCGCCGACGCGGCTGACGTTTCTCGCCGCGGTCGGCTTCCTCGCCGCCGGCCTGCTCGGCGACCCGATGACCCTTACCATCGGCTGCGCGCCGCTCCTTGTCTGGGGTCTGCTCGGCATCCGCGGCAGAGGGAAGGAGCAGGCAGCTTGGCGTCCGATCTACGCAGTCGGGATGAGCGTCGTCGTCGCTCTCGTAATCCGGGCGGTCGCGTACGCGTCCGGCAGCTTCGCGGTGGTCGCGCGCCACGACCCGATCACCGCAAAGCAGATGATTTGGAACGTCCTCCACATAGCGCCGATCCTCTCTGCGCTGTTTGGTGTGGGCTCGCTGCCAATCAACGCCCCGGGCGTGTCGGTGCTCTTCCACGTCGCGCGCGCCATTGCGGCGCTCTTCATCACGCTCGGCGTGCTCACCTCGCTCGTCCAGCTCGTGCGACGAACCGTCCGTCCGCAGACGTCGACAGACGCCTCGCGGCGCGTCGACGACCTGTTCGTCGCCGCGTTCTTCGCCGATCTCGTCGCCTTCGTCGTCATCTCATCGGGTCCTGCCGTAAACAACGCCCGCTATCTGATCCCAGCGGTGATCTTCGGCTCAATCCTCGGCGCGCGTTTCGTCGGGCGCTCGGTGGCGGCGATCCGCGATCGCCGGGGATTGCTCGCGCTCGGGGCCGCAGGACTCGTGCTCTTGGGGGCGTTCACCCTCGGGTCTGCCGAGCTGCTCAAGTCACCGCGTCCTGCCCGACCGGCGGTCGAGCTGACCGCGTTTCTCGAGCGGCAGGGTTTGAGGAACGGCATCGGCGACTACTGGAGCTCATCGATCGTCACGGTCGAAAGTCGCGAAAACGTCCTGGTCCGGCCCGTCGTCACGAACTCGGCCGGGCGAATCATCCGCGACGACCGCCAGTCGGACGCGTCGTGGTACACGAGCACGGGTTTCGAGTTCCTCGTGTACAGCCGGGCGGGCCCCGGCGCCGGCGTCGACCTCGGCTCGGCGAGCGCCACCTTCGGTGAGCCGGCGCATATCTACGACGTCGGAACGTACCGGCTGCTCGTCTGGGATCACCCGGTTTACGTCTCCGCCTCGGTGCAATTGCCGCACGGCCCGCTACGGGGCTTCTGGGAGCCCTAAAACCCGCCTTGTTGTGGGCGGCTGGAGTGCCGATGCCCACCGAGACAGAGCCTCGTTCTGTCACACCGCGTTTGTAGTTTCGGGCAACTGGCAAAAGAAAGGAGACGCTGATGACTCCCGAGTCAGAAGACAACCAGCGCGAACGCGACGACTTCGTCGAGACGCTCGACGTGCACGGTACTTCCTCCGTTACACCCTTCGCGACCTCACGGACGAGCAGGCGCGCACACGTACAACCGTCAGCGCGCTCTCGCTCGCCGGAATTGTCAAGCACGCCGCTGCGCAGGAACGACAGTGGAGCGACTTCATCGTCCGCGGTCCGGACGCGATCGGAGGCTCCGGCGAAGACGCGATCGCGGCGCACGAAGCGAGCTTCCAGCCGACAGCCGACGAGACGATAGAGGCGCTCTTGCGCCGCTACGAACAGGTCGCTTCGGAAACGAATGAACTCGTGCGCGCATTATCGTCCCTCGACAGCTCCCAGCTCCTCCCGACTGCGCCCTGGTTCGAACCAGGTGCGCGCTGGACCGCGCGACGCGTTCTCCTGCACATCCTCGCGGAGACTGCTCAGCACGCCGGACACGCGGACATCATTCGAGAGTCGCTCGACGGCGCGAAGGCGATGGTCTAGAGCGGCCGCGTCGCTCTGCGCCCAATCTCCTTGGGACTACGCATATGTTTCCTCATGCTCGAGTGCAGCGACGACCGCCCGGTCGCGACGAACGTCGGAGCTGGCGGCGGTGACGTCGAATAACGGAGGATCAGCGTCGTTCGGGTAACGCGGCTCAAGACGCGGCGAGCGGATCGCGAGGTCGTAGAGCGGCCAGATTTCTGAAAGTGGCGACCGGTGCGCCATGGCAGATAATCGCGCCGATGCCGAATCCGTTCGGCGAAGGGAGATCGGTGAAGCGCGTTCAACCCCTCAGCGCGCGAGCGCGTCGAGCTCGTCAGAAGTCATCAGCACGGCACGCGCCTTCGATCCCTCCGATGGACCGACGATGCCGCGCTGTTCTAAGAGGTCCATGAGACGCCCGGCGCGCGCGAAGCCGACCCGTAGCTTGCGCTGCAGCATCGACGTCGAGCCGAGCTGGGATCGCACGACGAGCTCCATCGCCTTGCGTAACAGCTCGTCGTCGTCGTCGTCACCAGCGAACGCACCCGCGCCTTCGGCACCGTCGTCGCCGACGATCCCCTCGACGTAGAGCGGGTCGCTCTGCCTGCGCCAGTAGCCGACGACCGCGCGGACCTCGTCTTCTGAGACCCACGGCGCCTGCACCCGCCGCGGCACACTCGAGGACGCGGTGAGCACCAAGAGGTCGCCGCGACCGACGAGGCGCTCAGCGCCCGCCTGGTCGAGGATCACCCGCGAGTCGGCGAGCGACGACACCGAAAAGGCGAGGCGCGATGGGATGTTTGCCTTGATGACGCCAGTGATGACGTCGACGGACGGACGCTGGGTAGCGATAACGAGGTGGATGCCGACGGCGCGCGCCATCTGGGCGATGCGGCAGATCGACTCTTCGACGTCGCGCGCGGCGATCATCATCAAGTCGTTGAGCTCGTCGACAATGACGAGGATGTACGGCAAACGGGCGTGCCGCCGAGCGCGCGGCTCTTCGGGGATCTCCAAGTCGCCGGTGCGTTCGGACGGCTCACGCATCGGCTCTTCGAAGGGGCTGTCCGCCAGATCGCCGCGATCGATCGCCGTGTTGTACCCGCTGATGTCGCGCATGCCGACCTCGGCGAGCAGGTCGTAGCGGCGCTCCATCTCTTCGACCGCCCATCGCAGCGCGTTCGCGGCGCGCTTCGGGTTGACGACGACCTCGGTGAGCAGGTGCGGTAGTCCGTTGTAGTGGCCGAGCTCGACGCGTTTTGGGTCGACCAAGATGAGCCGGACGTGCTCGGGCGTCGATCGCATGATCGTCGAGGTCACGACCGAGTTGATGCACGACGACTTGCCTGATCCCGTCGCGCCGGCAATAAGCAGGTGCGGCATCTCGGCGAGGTTCACCATCACCGGACGACCGGCGATGTCCCGTCCGAGTGCGACCTCCAACGGGTGGGTCGCGCGCCGGGCTTCGGTGGACGCGAGAACATCGCCCAGAGTGACGAGGCGCCGGTCGTGATTCGGGACCTCGACGCCAATCGCCGAGCGCCCCGGGATCGGCGCCAGAATGCGCACGTCGGGCGAGGCCATCGCGTACGCGATGTCCTTCGACAGGCTCGTCACCCGCGAGACCTTCACGCCCGCCGCGAGCTCGAGCTCGAAGCGCGTCACCGTTGGTCCGACCGTGAAGCCGGTGACGCGCGTGTCGACGCCGTGCGCGGCGAGTGCGCGCTCCAAGACGCGGCCGCGCTCTTCGACCCCACTGCGATCGGTCGCAAGCTCCTTCGAGCGCTTCAAAAGCCGCGCCGGCGGCAGCGTCCAGTCACTCGGCGCCGGAACGACTCCGAGTCCGAGCTGTTCGACCGCTGACCCCGCATCGACGTATTCGTGCACCGCCGGGGCGACCGGCGCCGGCCGAACTTCGGTCGCGACCGGGTCGGCGGGCTCATCAAGTTCGTCTCCGACGAAACGGCCGGTGCGGGTCTCCGCGACCAGCGACGCGAGCGCGTGTGCATGGTCGGGAGTGATCGCGTCCTCGCCGTCCAAGGACCAATCGACGACCTGGGTGTCCTCGACCGATGGCGCGGCGTTGTCGGCCGCGTCCTCGGAAGGAGCAACGGTGAAGAATGCGACGAGGCCGCGCCACACGACGGCGCCGATACGGCCGAGGGAAACGAAGCTTTCTCCGATCGTGCGCGAGAGGCACGCCGAGCATGCAAAGAGCGCGATGGCGAGGAAGACGATGCTCGCGCCCGCTGCGCCGAGCAGGTCCCGCAGCCCGCCGCCGATCTCAGCGCCGACAAAGCCACCGGCGCCTCCGACGACCCTCGCCGTGGCCGAGACAGAAG
>JBAVUF010000201.1:0-42563 GCA_049696635.1 Acidimicrobiales bacterium
CCGTCGTCGCCCGCACCCTTTGCGCCGCCGCCCCGGCGCGCACGACCGCTTCGGTGAGCAATGCCTCGTCGGACTCGACGGGTGCCGGGACGAGGCGCTGGACGATCTCACGTGCCTGGTCCTCACCAGGGCGGCGCAACAGGAACGAGCTCTGCGCCACGGCGAACTGGGCGTCCCGGCGGAACTCGCGGGCGATCGCCGAGGCGTCGCGGCCGCGAAGCCAATCGTTCGGGTACGGGGCACCCCCGAGCTGGTTGTCCCACCATTTCTGCAGGTAGCGCGCGAATCGTGGTCCGGGCCTCATCACGGTGTGCGAGTTTACGCTGATGGTTTTGGCACCGATCTTCTGGCCGTCGGACCTCGTCAGCGGCGGTCCGACGCGCTCAACGGGCGCGGCGCAAGAGCTCCCGATCGACGATCTCGGTGGCTTCTTGACCGGGCGCTGGCAGATCGACCGTCGCATCGACCACGCCGTGGATGGGTCGGCGGCGCGCTTTTCGGGGGTGGCCGATTTTTCGCCCCGCGCGCCCGGCGTTCTCGTCTATTTCGAAAAGGGCGATCTCCGAATCGGCGGCCGCGTGCTCGAGGCGCGCCGAGAGCTCGCCTACCGCTTCACCACCTTCGCGTCCGCCGCGGTCTACTTCGGGGACGGCTCCTTTTTCCACTCACTCGACCTGTCGGCTGGCCACGATCGGGTCCGCTACCGCTGCGGTGCCGATCGGTACGTCGGTCACTTCCTCGCCGTCTCCTCCGAGACACTGCGCGTCGACTGGCACGTCTCCGGACCGGTGAAGTCGTATCGGGCGCGCTCGTTGTTCGCGCGCTTGGCGACGGGATCCGAGGGGACGCCGTAGGGTCACGGTCGCCCGCACGCCCGAGCAAAGGAGACCGCCCGATGGCAACCGACGAAGAGCTCCTCTCCGCGATCAGCGATCGCCTTATCCAACAGCTCGAACAGGGCGCGACAAGCGAAACCATCCTCAAACTCGCCGAGGCCTGGGCGTGGATTCACTCGCCGGCAGAACCACACGGAGGCTTCTCCACCGGTTAACAGACCGTTCATCGGCCGCGCGGACTGGCGCGCACTCGAGCACGGCAGAATGTGATAACGGAATGCGCGCGAACCGCGCGCCTAAGTCCGCCGACGGCCGAGGGCGGGTCGAACGATGACGAAGGGCGACGACGCGATGGCGAACGCCAGGAAGCCGCGCGCCTTCCAGATCGTCATCGCCGTCGCGGTCCTGCTCGCCGCCGCCGGCGCTGGGGTCTCCGTCGCGGTCCTGCGGCACGGCGTTTCTCCGGCACGTCCAGAGTCGGCGTCGAACACCCGCAAGCACAAAACGAAAACGATCCCCTCGCTCGCCCTCGTGTCCGCAACTCCCGGCGCGAACGCAGCGAGTGTCGCCTTCCACGAAAAGATCACCCTCGTCTTCAACTCGCCGATCGCCGAGGACTCGACGCTGCCGAGCCTGTCTCCGGCGGTTCCCGGAACCTGGTCGAGGCCGGCACCGAACACGCTCGAGTTCGATCCGCAGGCTCAGTTCTTCCCGCTCGAAGAGGTCACCGTCGAGGTGCCAGGCGGTGCCAAGGGCGTTCGAGCGGTCGACGGCGGGCTGCTTTCGGCGGACCTCACGTGGCACTTCACCGTCGAAGACGCGCCGACGCTCCGCCTGCAACAGCTCCTCGCCGAGCTCGGCTACCTCCCAGTCGCCTTCGCGCCGTCATCGACGGTCGCGCAGTCGACGAATGGCGGGGAATCCGCCCCCGATCCTTCGAGCGGGCGATCGATGGCGAGCGCACTCGCTGCTGAGCCGACGGTCCCCGACGCGATCTCTCTTTCGCCGCTTCCGGGCAGTTTCGCCTGGCGATACTCCGCGATGCCACCGCAGCTCTCGACGCTGTGGGCGCCGGGGAACTTCGACGTCGTCACCGAGGGCGCTGTGATGGCCTTCGAAGCGGACCACGGTCTCGCGCTCTCGGGCGTCGCCGACGCGACGGTCTGGCGCTCGCTCCTCGACGCCGTCGCGCAGCGCGTCGCCACGACGCGTCCGTACACCTGGGTGGTCATCACCGAGTCCGACCCCGAAACGCTGTACGTCTGGCGCGGCGGCCACGTCGTCTACCAGTCGCTCGCGAACACCGGCATCTCGGTGGCGCCGACGGAAACTGGGACCTGGCCCGTCTACCTCCGGTACACCTCGGTGACAATGTCCGGCTACAACCCGGACGGCTCGTACTACTCGGATCCGGGGGTCCCCTGGGTCGCCTACTTCCACGGCGGTGACGCCGTGCATGGCTTCTGGCGATCCGCGTTCGGATTCGCCCAGAGTCTGGGATGCGTTGAGCTGCCGATCACGAACGCGGCGATCGTCTACCCCTACGACACCTACGGCACGCTCGTCACGGTGACGACCGGAAACCTCTCAGCCGAGCTCGGAACGACGCCGTCGTAGCGGGCGTCGTTTCTACCACCTCAAGTCAGCACATTTCTCCCCTTCGCGACCACATGTGGTTGGCTTGGCGCGCTCGAGCGAGGTCCCAACAGGTCTCCGCGCGACGAGAAAGGGGCGCGCATGGCGGTCGCGGTCGGTCCTCCTACGGTGACGATCCACTACAACGACGAGTTCTGCGTCAGCGAACTCAACGCCAACATGTCGAGCACGAAAGAAGAGGGCTACTTCGCGGCGGATACCCGGCTCGTGTCGGGCTACCGGCTGAAGCTCGGCCGCGAGTACCCGGAGCTGTTGAACGGCGCCGCCGTCGAGCAGCATTCGGCGCGATTCGAATTTACGAACCCCCGATTTCTCGGAAATGACGGCACGCCCATACGCGAGCACACGATCCACCTGCGTCTCGACCGGACGATCGGCCCGGGGATGCACGAGGACTACGACCTTTCGAATCACGCCCGTGAGCCGGTGACGTTCACGCTCGAGGTGAGCGTCGAGTCCGACTTCTCTGACCTTTTCGACGTGAAAGCGCATCGCCGCGTCGTGCGCGGATCGATCCACAGCTTCTGGGACGACTCCGGGACGCTAACGACCCGCTACGTGAACGGACCATTCGAACGCGCCTTCGTCCTCCAGGTGGCGAACAACTCCTCGGAGCCAGAGTTCGCGAACGGCGGGATCCGTTTTCCGGTCACGCTTTCTCCGAAGGAGCACTGGCACACCTGCTTGTTCTGGATGCCGGTGATCGACGGCGAACAACGACCAGTCGCCCGGCCCTGCCACCACCTCCTGGCCGACGAATCAGATTCCGAGGGACTGCGGCTGCGCTGGATCCAGAGCGCGACGATCTTCGACACCGAGAACGCGATCGTCACCGAGTCGCTCGCGCAAGCGACCAAGGATCTTGCGGGGCTCCGCCTTCATCGCCACGACGAGATCGCGCAGCCGGACGAAAGTGACGACTCCTGGGTGCCTTCCGCCGGTATCCCTTGGTTCGTGTCGCTGTTCGGACGCGACGCGCTCACCGTCGCGTACCAGACGCTGTCGCTCTCGCCGCGTTTTGCTCTCGGGTCGTTGCGCGCGCTCGCCGCGTTGCAGGGCGACGGTTACGACGACGCGCGCGACATGCAGCCCGGAAAGATCGAGCACGAAATCCGCCACGGCGAGCTCGCGCAGTTGCACCTCATTCCCCACACGCCGTACTACGGCACGCACGAGGCGACGACGCTTTACGTCATCGTCGCCGCCACAGCCTGGCGCTGGCACGGCGACGATGACGCGATCAAAGAGATCCGCCCGAGCGTCGAGCGCGCCCTCGAATGGATCGGTCGCGACGGAGACGTCGACCAGGACGGGCTGCAGGAGTACCAGACTCGCTCGCCGGTCGGCTACTACAACCAGGGCTGGAAGGACTCGGGAGACGCGATCCTCACGGCGGACGGTGAGCTCGCGAAGCTGCCGATCGCCCTCTGCGAGCACCAAGGCCTCGTCGTCGCCGCGAAGCGCGCCTGGGCGGGCGTGCTCGAAGACGCTTTCGAGGAAGGCGATGCCGCCCGCCGCCTGCGCGACGAGGCGGACGCGCTTGTCGAACAGATCGAGGCCCGCTTTTGGTGGGAGGAGGAGGGCACGTACTACCTCGGGCTAGACGGCGACAAGAAGCCGATCGAGTCCGTCGCCTCCAATCCCGGCCACCTGCTTTATCACCGTGCGATCGACGCGACGCGCGCGAAAAAGGTCGCCCGCCGACTGCTCGAGGACGACATGTGGAGCGGCTGGGGCATCCGTACGCTCTCCCACCGACACGTCGCGTACGACCCGCTCTCGTACCAGCTCGGCTCGGTGTGGCCGCACGACAACGCGATCATCGCCGAAGGGTTCCGGGCCTACGGGCTCGACGAGGAGGCACAGCAGATCGCCCAGGCGATCTTCGCGGCGACGTCGATGTTCGCGTCGTACCGCCCACCCGAGCTGTTCGCCGGCTTTCCGCGCGATCCGGGCGCCTTCCCCGTCCAGTACCTCGGCGCGAATGTCCCCCAGGCCTGGTCGTCGGGGGCGCTGGTGCAGCTCATCACCACGTTGCTCGGCCTCGACGCCGACGCTCCCCGAAAGCGGCTGCGCGTCCGTCCCGCGTTACCCGACTGGATGCCGGTCGTCACCGTCCGCCAGCTGCGCGTCGGGTCGCAGACGATCGCCGTGCGTGTCGCCCGGCTGGCGGACGGCGAGCACGAACTCGACGTGCTCTCTGATCCCGGGGGGATCGAGATCGACTTCCAGCCGATGCCAGCGGATTGAGCGGACGGAGCTTCAGGCCACTGGCACCATCACGCCGTCGACTCGGCGCGGGATGGCGAGCGGGTTCTGTTCTTGCAGCTCGGGCGGCAAAAGCTCGTCAGGCATCGACTGGAACGCGACCGGACGTAGCCAGCGCCTGATCGCGCTCGCCCCCACCGAGGTGTGCAGCGGGTTCGTCGTCGCCGGGTACGGACCACCGTGGTGGATCGCCCAGTTGATCGCGACACCGGTCGGGTAGCCGTTCACGACAATTCGCCCGACGCGGTCGCGCCAGAACTCGGCGAGGCGTTTCGGGAGCGCCGTCTCTCCCTCGCCGATTTCCATCGCGCCGGCGAGCGAATTGTCCAGGGTGCCGAGCGCCGCGACGAGGTCGTCCTCGTTTGCGTAGTCGACGACGATCGCCGTTGGACCGAAGTACTCGCGCCGCAGCATGCGACCCTCGGGACTCGCGAGCGTGGCGGCGTCGACTTCGAAGAGCACCGGCGAGACCGCAACCTTCTTCGTGCCGGGAGCGCGATCCCCACGTGCCAGTGCCGACACGTTCTCTACTCGACCGACGAGATCGATCCCGGACATGAAGAATTCGCGGATGTCGAGGGTGAGCAGGATGCCGGGCGGCACGGCGCCCACCGCCGACGACGCGGCGGCGCGCACGGCATCACCGTCTTTTCCAGCCGGGACGAAGAACAGCCCCGGTTTCGTGCAGTACTGGCCGAGCGACAAGGTGAACGAGGCGACGAAGTCCGCTCCGATCCCCTCCGGTCGCTCGCGCGCTGCCTGGGGCGTGACGACGACCGGGTTTACGCTGCCGAGCTCGCCGTAGAACGGAATCGGGTCCGAGCGCGCGCTCGCGAGGTCGAACAATGCCCGCCCGGCGCGTTGGGAGCCGGTGAACCCGACGGCACGGATCGCGCGATGCCGGACGATGTCGCCGCCGGCTCGCAACCCGTAGACGAGCCCGACCGTCTCCTCGGGCATGCCGCAACTGGCCGCGGCCCGTCGCAGCGCCGCGACCGACCGCTCGGACGTCACGGGGTGCGCCGGATGCGCTTTCGCGACAACCGGGCAACCGGCGGCGATCGCCGACGCGGTGTCCTGACCGGGAACGGAGAATGCGAACGGGAAGTTGCTCGCACCAAAGACGGCAACAGGACCGAGCGGGTAAAGCATCCGCCGGAGATCGGGCGTCGGACCGGTCGGGGTGGTCGTCGCGTGGTCGATCGTCGCCTCTAGGTACGAGCCCTCGCGCACGACGCCGGCGAAGAAACGGAGCTGGTAGCAGGCGCGTGCGGCTTCGGCCCGCAGCCTCGGTTCGCCGAGGGCGGTCTCTGCGTCGGACACCTCGACGAGAGCATCGATGTCGCGTTCCATCTCGTCGGCCATCTCGCTCAAGAGCCGCGCCCGCCCGGCAGCGCCGATTTCAAAAAGGGCCGGCGCCACTTGATCGGCGTCGCCGATGATGCGATCGACCTCAGCGACGCTCGACTCGCGCGGCAGCGAGTTCGCATCGACAGCCCGATCGAGGTCGAGACCTGCCATGTGCTTCTCCTCTTGCCGGCCGAAGAGGGTCGGACAGACGACCGTGTCCTTGTGCGCTTCGCATCGCGGCCGACGCGTCTGACTTGACGTTCTCACGCGCGCGTGGCAGTCGCCAAGGGGTTTCTCCAGCCGCCGTCGATCCTTAGGACCGAGTCGCAGGCGGGATCTCTAGGCTCGGCGGCACGCGAGCAGCCGCCAGAGAAAAGGCACCGCTCGACCGCCTGCAGGTGCGATCATGGCCCGCGGGGACCCGTGGTGCATCGACAACGGACACATTCGCGTCGCAAGATGACCGGCTGGCGAGTCGTCGCGATCGGCTCTGCCACGGCGGTCGCTTCGTCGGCGATTTTGATGACGATCTCGCCCGGAAGCACCGTCAATTTGGCGGCGGCGCGCAACGAGCCGGCTCGGTCGCATGCCGATCCCCCGGTTGTGACGACGCTCGTTTCGACCTCGGTCGTCCCCGGCACGCGGGTCCCGTTCCGATGGCCGGTTCACGGCCAGGCTGCTGTCGCGGTCCGAGGGGTCGGGATCGTCGCGAAGTCGCCACGCGAGCATCCCGCGCCGATCGCCAGCCTGACGAAGATGATGACGGCGCTCATCATCTTGAAAGATCATCCACTGGCGCCACGGGCGCGCGGACCGCTGCTGGTCGTTACGTCGACCGATGTCGCCGACTTCGACAACGATCTCGCCGTCGGTGACAGCACACTGAAGATCTCTGTCGGAGAGCGCCTCGACGAGCACCAGCTCCTCGAGGCATTGCTGCTGCCATCCGGCGACGACATCGCGGATCTGCTCGCGCGCTGGGATGCGGGCAGCATCCAAGCGTTCGTCTCGAGGATGAACGCGGAAGTTCGCGCCCTCGGATTGACCCAGACGCACTATGCCGATGCGAGCGGGGTCTCCCCGGGCTCGGTGAGTACCGCCGCCAACCAGACCGTCGTCGAATCAGCCCTGATGGCGATTCCCGCCGCACGTCTCGTCGTCCGACTGCATGAAGCGCGCCTCCCCGTCGCCGGAGTGATCCCGAACTACAACCCCGCGATCGGGGTCGACGGCATCGTGGGGGTGAAGTCCGGATGGACGACGGAGGCGGGCGCATGTCTCGCGACCGCCGCATATCGCAGCGTTGATGGCGAGTCGGTTCTCGTCGAGTCGGTGACGCTCGGTCAACCCGGTGACCTCCAGGCACCCGCCCTCGTCGACGAGGCGCTGCTCAACTACACGGCGCGTCTTCTCGAGCCGTATCAGCTCTTCCCGTCGGACACCGCGATTCAGTTCCCCACCCTCAGCGGCACGGCAACGTTCTCGACGCATTCGTCTCCGACCGAAGGCATCGCATGGCCGGGACTGGTGCTCAAGGCAGAGATCACGAGCGCAACGAATCTCGACGATCTCACGAAGCAGCCGTTGCTCGTCGGCACGGTGGTTGGCAATTACGAGGTCGTTGCGCCCTGGGGCGTCCTCGCTACAGCGCCCGCGACGTTTGCGAGTCTAAAGAGCGTCGTTCCGACTTCGTCGACGTCTCTGACGTCGCCGACGACCTAGCTCAGGCGATCGCTGCGCTCGTCGTACCGCTCGTTCCGGTAGGCACGACGTTCGAGAACGCGAGTGACTGGTCCTTGCCTCGAGCTTTCGCCTCGTACATCGCCTCGTCTGCCGCGCCGAGCACTTCGTCGAGCGTGGCGCCGTGATGCGGGAACACGGCGACGCCGACCGACGCCGTCAAGCCACGTGGCGCGGAGGCCGTCACCCGGCTGATCGCTCCACGTAATGCCTCCGCCGCCCGCAGACCCTGCGCTTCGGCGCAATCGCGCATCATCACGAGGAACTCGTCGCCACCAAGTCGAATCGCGGCGTCGCCCGAGCGCACAGAAGTCGACAGCGCCTTCGCGACATGACTCAGCACCGCGTCGCCGATCGCGTGTCCGAAGGTGTCGTTCACGTCCTTGAAGTCATCGAGGTCGACGAGCAACAGTGCGATGCTGCTACCCGAGCGCGTCGCCTGGGCGGCCTCGCGGGGGGCAAGCTCTTCCCACCATCGCTTGTTCAGCAACCCCGTGCCAGCGTCGGTGACGACTCGTTGTTCGAGTTCGAACATCTCCTGCGCGCGCCGCCAGGCGTCGGACCCGATCTTGGCAAGCAAGGTGCACCGCTCCAAGTCCGCGTCGCTGAATTGGTCGATTCCGTACCGCCAGACGTCGAGCACACCGATGCACGATCCGCGAGACGTGAGCGGGACGACGATGAGCGACTCGCCCATGTCTTCCTCGCTGCCCGGGATCGGCGCCGACTCGGGATGGGCGAGCGTGTTGCCGCAGTTGTACGGCATGCCTCTGCGGAGCGCCCACCCCGTGACCCCGGTCCCCAACGGGTGCGGCGCGCCGGCCATCGCGTAGAGGTCTTGGCCGACGAGGACCCGCGATTGCAAGGTGAAGGCGTTCCAGTCCGCCTCAAAGATTGCGAGCCGGGCAAAAGTCAGCGCACGACCGAGGACTTCAGCGAGGACGCGGAAGACCGCGTTCGGCGAATCGGCCAGAAACATCCGCTCGGCCGCGTCGGCGACGAGCGTTGCGAACTGGTCGCGCGGAACGATCACCTGATCCGAAGGTTCTGCCTTCGGCACGAACAGCACGCCGCGGTCCTCGACCGCCGCGATCTCCTTGGCGTCTGCGCTCTTTGCCGACTGTCTGCCTCGCGACTCGCCGACTTCCGGCGCTTCCATTTCGAACAGCCGCCGGACCGGGCGGCTCCGCAGCCACGAGATCGATTGGCACTGATCGCCGTCTTTCATCAGTGCCGAGTCAAGAACGATCGGCGCCTCGAGATGCGACCCGATGCCGTAAAAAACGCCGAGCCAGATCAATGCCTCGACTGTGTCGGGCGAGTCGACGCCGCGTGCGATGACCCGACAGCCCAGCCGTCCTGCGAGCGCGAGGACGCCAGCCATCGCCGCGTCGAACTCGGGCTCCGCGAGTCGTGTCACCACCACCTTGTCGAAGCAGATCACCGCGGGCCTGATTGCGACGACGTCTTGCCATGGGAACTGGCGGACCCGCACGCCTTCGAGAGCGACTCGCCAAGAGCGATCGCGCAACGCGATCGCTCGATCGCGAACGAGGGTGTGCGCGTCCGTGTCGTCGTCGTCGATGACGAACTTCCATACGACCGCGGCAGGTTCTATGCCTGCATCGCTCGCGACCTCGTCCGGACGGAACGACTCGTCGCGCAACAGCGCTTCCGGAACGGGGATGATCACCGGGACATCGAGGTTGAGGTGGGCAGCATCGATCCCGGCGTCGAATACGGCACGGGGATCGTCCTCCTGCGTGCGCGGCTCGACGTCATACGCGATCGTCCGATGGTCGTCGAGACCGAGGACGGGGACCAGCGCGAACCCCGCGCGGGTCCGCTGAGCCATTGTGGCGCCCGTCACTCGACCTTCTATGTCGACAGCCATCTCCACGCCCACATCCCGTCGTACGCGCGCAACCGGCTTCGGTCCAAAGGGTCACTCAGGTCGGCGATCCGAGCTCGATCCCCGGCGCGGGTGGCGGCGCGCCTCAGTCTCACGTTCCCCCCATTTGTTCGCACTCCGAGGGACCTCAATCTCAACGACCGAATAGCGCCTAACCTTGAGCGGTACCCCGCGTCCGCTACCAGCCCAAATCCTCCTTGACTGCACACATTAGCGGTCGCCTGACCACAAATTGTGTCAAAAGTTAACGTATTTGTGTTATTTGGGACAATCCCATCACGCAGTGTCACGGAGCAGCCACTACCAGCGGTTTTTGTTTGGAGTCAATCACCCGTTGCGGGTGTCGGAACCGATGCGCGGCGCCTGCCGCGAAGCCACAACCCGCCGGGTCCTATCCAATTTCCCATCGATGAGCTCGGCGCGATCCCGGTCGGTCGTTTCATGCGCCGACGCGCGGACCTGTGCGGTGGCCGGCGCTCTCCGTCGTGTCCTCGTCCACGACGGACACCGTGGTCGCGCCCGGTGCCCGGCGACAACGGAACCTCCGGCACGGACACGTTCGCAGGCAATCGGGTCCGGCGAACAGCTCCGGCGTCTGCGCGGCGGTTGAGATGCGGGGCTGGCCTTCACCGACCCCAGCGCCGACTCGGCGATCAGATGAAGTGACGCGCTTGGTCGAGTGAATGACAAAGAGCCGCCGCGAGTTCGTGCGGCGCGGAGGGTGCCTGAGAGCGCCAATCGAGGCCCACCGTGAACGCGGCTCGGCGAGAACTGACACCTTCGGTCGTGGAAAGCTCCTCATGACCGAAACGAGGAACGATCTATGCCGAATGGCTCAAAAGCCGGGATTCGCGAGACCAAAGTGCTCGCCGATGGCAACGAGATCCCCGTGCTTGGACTCGGGGTCTGGCAGGTGCGCAACGGCGCCGAAGGTGTGAACGCGGTGCGTTGGGCCCTCGAACTCGGTTACCGGCACGTCGACACCGCCCAGGCGTACGGCAACGAGGAAAGCGTCGGCCGCGGGCTGCGCGAGAGCGGAGTGCCGCGCGAGGACGTCTTCGTGACGACGAAGTTCTACCCGAATCGGAAGGATCCTGTCGCCGAGATCGGAGGGAGCCTCCGGCGCCTCGGATTTGATTACGTCGACCTGTACATCATCCACTGGCCAAAGGGCGGTGCCACCTGGGCGTGGCCAGGCATGGAGCGCTCGCACGGACTCGGTCTCGCCCGCTCGATCGGCGTGTCGAACTTCAGCGTCGATGATCTGAGTGAGGTGATGAGCATCGCGACCATCCAACCCGTGATCGATCAGGTGCAGTTCAGCCCGTTCGACTACCGGCGAGAGCTGCTCGAAGAGGCTACGACGAGGCAAGTCGCGCTCGAGGCCTACAGCCCACTCGGAACTGGTCGCCACCTTTCGAATCCCGACGTCATAGAGATCGCAGAAGCGAAGGGGCGCACGACCGCGCAGGTGTTGTTGCGCTGGTGCCTTCAGCGCAACACGATCGTCCTTCCGAAATCAACACATCGCGACCGCATCGAGGAAAACGCGCGCATCTTTGACTTCGAGCTCAGTGACGACGACGTCGCACGCCTCGACTCACTCGATCGCACCGGTTTCACGGGTCGCGCCCTCGAGCACAAGTGGTGGTGATCTCGGCGCGACGTCGCGACGCCGATTCCGGATGAAGGATCGAGCCTTCCGCTACTCGTCGGCACCTGCCCTGCCTTCGACTTCGACAGATCGACGGGTTTTACAAGGAAACGCGGGCAAGGTGAGAAGCACATTTCGCAGTTCTCCCGGGAATCGAACTCTTCGGCGAGTCATCCTCGGGCTCATATTCTCGGGATTGACATTCGTCGCCATGTCGGCGATTGCCATCCTTCCCGCCTCCGCAACGGGCGGCTCGGCGCGAAGAGTCGGTCTCTACTCCTGCACCGGCAAGGTCGTCGTCCGCCCGGGCAACTTCGTCATTACCTGCGCCGACGCGAACACTCAACTCACCGCGACGAAATGGACGCAGTGGGATTCGACGCTCGGGGTCGGAACCACCCGCTTCGCGATGAACCTCTGTAACCCCACGTGCGTTGCCTCCAAGATCTCGTACTTCCCGGCGAGTGTCGTTCGACTCTCGGCTCCCATACGAACCTCCGCGCATGGCTGGCTGTTCTCGAAACTCACCGTGACTTATCGATTGCACGGAAGGATGAAAACGTTCCGGTTCTCGTGGATAGGAGACCCCGCGTTCAAGACCTGAAACTGTCGTGGGTCCGCGTCGGAGTTCGACTCAGGAGCCGGCAGGCTCGGGTGCGAAGCTCGAGACGAGTTCGGCAAAGCGAGCGAATGCCACAGAATTGACGACGGACCACGCTTTGACATAGCCGTTGTCGAGCGTCTGGCAGCCGGTGTCGTTGTACCAGAGGTCGACCGTGGGCCGCGCTGCATAACCGAACGCGAGCAGCGTGACGCTTCGAAACGCGGCGGGGCAGGCGTAAACGCCAATCGGCTTGGCGGTCTTCAAGGCGCCGATCGCCCCTTGAAATTCGAGCGCCGTACCACCGCTCAGCACCTTCGCGCTCAGACGCACAAATGGCCCCGAACCATCACGCTCGCCGTATCGACAGACGCGCGCGGAGATCACGCCGCGGGGCAGCAAACGCGCGCGGAGACCGGCACCGCTGTTCGAGACATCTGTCGCTCGGCGAACCGATGCGGCCGAAGGACAAGGACCCTGAGCGGGAAAATAGACCGTGCTGGCAATTCGTTCCCGCGCGCCGGAAAAGCGGACAGCCGCGTACGCGCCTGTCCGCGGAGCTCCGCCCGAGAGCAACACGGTGCCCCCGAACAGGGCGAAGAGTAGCGAGGCCACCGATGTCTTGAACCGCAGTGGACTGCGCGCCGTGACCCTCACGATCGAAAACCTCACGGTCGAACCTCCTGAGACTTATAACGCTACGAATCGCGAAAAGGTTCGAAGGCGCCTGCCCAGCGACCTATCGATGAGCTGCCTCGCCACGATGAGTGGCAACGCGACGCGGTCTGGCGCCACCCACCGTGCTCAAACGCCTGATTTCGAAAACAAAGTCCGAAAAACGCGAGATCTCGAGTTATTGCGGGCCCAAGATCCGCCGTTAACCCTTGTGATGAGTGCGCAGCGCTTCCTCCGATGGTTCCGTCTCTTTCTCCGCCTGGACCCATTGCCGGCCGAATGCGAATACGTTCACACACGCGTCCCAGATTCGCCGGACGTATATCGATGCACTCGTCGCGCCGGCCATCTCGGCGTCCACTACACAAGGCGTCTCAACAAGCGAGATCTCGCCACGATGTGACCGGTCATCCTCCCAGCGGTATCGCCGCTGTTCTGAGATGCCCCAATTACGCTCGCAGAGAATCTCGTGAAGACGTCCGGTTCAAAGGCGCCATGATGCGGTTGCGGTTCGTCAAAGATGACGGGGGCCGAGCGGTTGCCGGTTTCAGGGGTCATGCCGATGATTGCGTGACGCGCTCAATCGCGATCGCGACCGGAGTTGCCTACGGGGATGTCTACGAGGACCTGAACGAGCGCACGAAGAGATTGCGCCTCGCCGGCCATCGGGTCGGAGCGCGCACGGGTGTTCCCCGCGACGTGTATCAGAACTATCTGTTCGATCTCGGCTGGATCTGGCGCCCCACAATGAAGATCGGCACCGGATGCAAGGTGCATCTTCGTGCAGGCGAGCTCCCTGCAGGCCGGATCATCGCCAGGTGCTCGGGCCACCTCGTCGCCGTCATCGACGGCGTCATCCGCGACTTGAGCGACCCGAGTCGGGACGGGACACGATGCGTTTACGGATGGTTCGAACCAGGAACAGACGCGTGCGTCCCAGGAGAGGCTTAGCCCTAACCGTTCGTTCTCGTCGCCAACCGTTGTCACAATGCAGGCCGAGATCCCTGCTCGCTACACGTGTGGCGGATGGAGACGCAATTCGCCGAGGACGTCCGACATGAGGGCACCGCTTGCCGAAATAGAGACGTTTAGCCGCCAGTGATGGGTGAACCGGCCCGTGAAGTGGCGCGCCTCAGAGGCGGAAGTGTGGGCGGCGCTTGCTGTCGAGGCGGCAGTTCTAAGAGCAACGTGGCCGTCGCGTCAGCGACCTTGCGTACCGCGCATTCGAACGCATCGAACGTGCGGCTCGATGCCGCCTGCACGCCACTCACCTTCCGAACGTACTGTCGGGCGGCCGCCTCGATCTCTTCGGGTGTCGCGGCAGGCTGTAGTCCCCGCAGGGTCGTGATGTTTCGGCACATAGCCACAACTGTATGGACGAAATCCCCACACGCTGACGAGCCGCGAAACACTCGGCGAGTTCAGTCGAAGCTCAGCGACATGAGCCCCATCGCGTAGGCGAGCATGCCGACGCCGGCGGTGATCGCCATCGCGAAGCTGTTCCCGTTGTCCTGGTAGCTGACGAAGAAGATGCCGTTCACGCCAGCCGCGACCACGGCGACGAACCCGATCACCGTCATCCACATCGACACCCTCCGACCCGACCGGACCCCGCGCACGAGCGCCTGAATCGCCGTCAGCCCGAGGATGACACCGAACACGGCATGGATTCCGAGACCGGCCGGGCCGTCCGCGACCGAGCGACCGAACGCGTCGAAGAAGCCTTTTCCGTGGTCGGAATCAGGTAGGTGACCGAAGAGGTTCACCCAGATGCCGAGGCCATATTGGATGAGGATCATGACGATGGCGCCAAAGCACATGCCCTTCAAGGCGCGAACTTGGCGCTGTTCTGCATCCGCCGCGACGACCGGGTTCTTGTTCTCCACTTCGATCATGTTTCTGACCCTTAGATCAGGCCGATCGAGATCGATTCTTCTGGTGCAACCACACGGGCGGCTTTGTTCAGCGGACTCAGTGACATCGCGGAACGACTCACCGATGAAGAAACCGTTTGCTCGATCGGAAAGGGTTGGCCGTTCGCCTTCACGAAGAGTTTGATCGTCTCCTTGACCGAATCCTCTGTCACGATGGACTGAAGCACCTTCACTTGCGTGCCATCCAGCTTCTGTTCACCGGAAAGGAGGCGCGGTGACGGTGTGTTGAGCTCCGAAGAGATCGACGAGACCGTCAGTCCAGCAGCGAGGCCCGAGAAGGCAGAGTTCGAGGGGGGCACCAAGATCCAAGCGCCGGAATATTTGCGCGCGACCGCGCTCGTCAGTCCGTTGAAGTACTGGAGCGCAAAGGCGTCTGCACGAAAGTACACAACCCTTTTGACAAGTTCACACGTCTCTTCACCGAGTCCTGTCTTCTCCTCAAATTTGATCGTCTGGCTTCCAGAGTCCGTTCCAGCATCGGTGTTGATCGTTACGGTCACTGTCGAGCCGCTTGAACCTTGTTCGGTTGAGCTCGTCCAATGAATTGCCGGTTGACGAGATACCTCGGCCAATACGGACCTCAGCAACGTGCCCCCTGGCGTTTCGGTCGCGGAGGCTGTCCGGGTCAAGATCGGCGGTACGCAGAGACAGACCCCGAGCAGGCCGATTGACCGAAGAAGAGCCCACGACCGAGGTGCCCGTCCGGCTGCTTGTCGCCTAACTGCCACGAGCCTTCCTCAATTCACGCAGATCGGACGAGTGAATTGTCCCCCTGATCCGCAATCCCAACGACTGGGGCGCGCTTCGGCTGGAGCCAGTTACGGATCCAGGCGATCAGTCCCCTCCGCCCAGGTCGATCCTCGGGGTACAGGGACGCGAGCGGTTTCGCCACGGCATCCGCCAGAACACTCACGAGGAAAGTCGCGAGTTGACCGATTTCGGCGATCCCTAGCGGCGTTGTCGACACGCACACCCCGTTCCGCCAATGGCTCACGACGACCGTGCCCCGCGAGGCGTGCCAAGAGAGCCGCAGACAACCTGGGCGACCTCTCGGATCCGGAATTTCCAAGTGAGTCCCGAGACTCGCCATGTGTGAATCATCGTCCGCAATACGAGTCCGCGTCTACCAGGCGGCTCTCCCGTCACGTCCCGGCACGAAATTCCTTCCACCCGAGGGCATCGGCGGTCACCGAAATCGAGGGTGGATATCGAGCAGCAAACGTGGAGGTCCTACTTCTTCCGTTTTGCGACGTTGAAAGCAACAGCGGCGCGGATCAACGCTTTGAACGCAGCCTCGTTAATTACGTCATCTTCGTGTATGTCGATGGCCCGACGGGTATTGCCCCCAAGGCTCGAATTGAAGAGATGACCGGGGTCGGTCAGTGCGGCCCCCTGGTAGAAGGTGAGCTTGACGACCTGTTTATAGACCTCGCCAGTGCAGATGCCCCCTTCGTGGGACCAGACGGGGACACCCGGGGAAGACGGCTTCACCCACTTCCATTCCTCGACGACTTCCCGGTCCGCCATGTGGATGAGCTCGCGGATCCGCTTCAGCACTGAGCCTCGCCAATCGTCGAGCTCGCGAACCCGCTGTTCGAACTTCTGCGACGCAGAGTTAGCTGTCTTTGGCGGCACGGATCATCCCCTCAAGGCGCACGGCACGTCGCCCTTCCAAGGACCTGGAAGCTAGTCCGTCGCGGCGCCGACGATCCCTCTCCAACTACGTGCTCGCGAGACGTTCGGAGACACCCACACATACTGAACCCGCGTTTTCACAATCTTGAAGCCGATCCGCGCCCATTAGGTGCCGAGTGCACCAACGTCTGACAACTCACTGACCGCACCCTCCGCGGCAACCCAATCGATGTAACCGCCCCGAAACCACCTTCGCGGCACAATGGCTCTGTGGCTCGCGCTCGGAAACGATTGGAAGGACCCCAGGTGTGATCGCTCGACGCCGAGAACTCTGGGCCGGGACGATTGGCCTTTCTCTCGCGGCTGTCTCGGTGTTGTTTGCAGCGTGCGGGGGCGCGTCCTCGCCAGGTGTCGCGAGCAGCAACGGTTCGTCCACTTCGACGACCAATCCGGGTGGAGTCGCGGGCAGCAGCGGCAGTCCGCCCACGGCCGCCCAGCTGAGAGCGATGGTGAAGTTCGCGCAGTGCGTACGCGCGCACGGGCTCTCGAAATTTCCCGATCCCCCTTATTCGAACGGGGAGTTGAACAAGCTGGGATTCACCAAGCCGGCGCTCGAGAAGTACGAGAACGGCTCGTGTCATGCCGACGCGCTCGCAGCCGGAGCCGTGGAGTCGCAGGGGGAGATCGATCAATACATCAAGATGTACCTCAAGATGGCGAACTGCATGCGCGCCCACGGCATCGCGAATTTTCCTGATCCCAACGGGAAAGGTCAATTGAACGTCTCCGAGTCCGTTGAGTACGAAGCGGGATATCCAGCTGCAGCGAAGGTATGCGGAGCGCCTCCCCGCGCGTCTCGCTCATTCTTCGAAGGAGCTTCTCCGACCTAAAGGGTGGAGCCGCGCGAGGTGGCGCGCGAGGTGACGAACGACGCGGAGCTCGAATCAGATAAGACGATTTCGATGCGTTCGGTAGCGGTTAGTGCTGTGAGTTGGACGCCGTGAGAAGAAACCGACCATCTGCAGTGATCGCGAGTCCGTTGCCGCCGATCGGCAGAGTTCCGGCGGTGCGCGGCGACGATCTGAGGTGATCGATGACATATGTCTCGGTCGACGCCACGTAGGCGGTATCCGTTCGAGGCGCGACGGCGACAAAGAAAGGCGAGCCTTTCGTTGCCACGTAGGTCTCATGAACGCCGAGCGCCGACTTGCGTCGATGGTATGGACACGACCCTGCACGCTTCACCGAGTTCGATCGTCGCTACCGAAGAGAGCTCGCTGGGTCAGCCGATGCGCAACGAACGCTTCACCGACCGCGGACCGCCGCCCGCCGTCGACACCTCGCGCAGCCCACCGCGACCCGGGACGTCGAACTCTCGAGGGCCGCGGCGCTGCCGCGACCGGAAGGACCGGTGCTACGCCGACGGCGAGCGCGTTAAAACTGAGTGCTGCGATTCCGAAGAGAGTCGCTCGATGCACGACTCCATTTTCGCGAACGCGTTCATCTCGCGGTTCTGCCCGGCGTTCGATTGCCTCCCGGCTGGGACGGTGAATTTGGTCTCAGCCGGTGCCGGCCTCCTTTTCCGCCGCCGCGCCCTTCTCCGCAGCGGCATCCTCATTACCTTCCTCGCCGGCGCTCACCAATTCGCCGGGTTCTTTGAAGGCAGCGTCGAATGCCCCCGCGGAGCTCGACATCGTTTCGTCGAACTCCAACGACGCCTGCTGCAGTTGCTCGGCACGCCGGCGCGAGGCGTCCGAAACAGCGATTTCGTACGCGTTGACGGCGTCGCGCAGATCGGCGGCACGTTGCACTCCCGCACGATAAATCGACTCAGCGCGTGCAGCGCCGGCGCGCTTGATCGCTTCCGCGCGCTCGGTTGCGCTGGCCGACGCGGCCTCCGCCGCCTTCAGCGCTTCCTCGTGCGCCAAGCGAGCGGCCGAGAGCTCTTGCTGGTACGCCTGTTCGACTTCGCGCACCGCCACGACTTCGGCGCGTTGCAGTGCGTTGCTGTAGTTCTCCTCGGCTGCCTTGGCTGCGGTTGCTCGCTTCTTTTCCGCGTCACGCAGCTGCTCGTCGTGGACCTGGGTGAGTTGCCTCAACGCCTCGGCCCGCGTGATCGTTGCGGACCGGATCTGTTCCGCTCGGGCAACCGTGGCTTTGCGGACCAGGTCGGCTCGGGCCAGCTCGGCCCGCGCGACTTCATCGGCAGCGAGCAACGCTTCGTCCCGGGCGTGCTCGGCGGCACGCATCGCCTCGTCTTCGGCGTGGCGACCGGTCTCGATCGGGATGACATTCCGCGTCACGATGCGGCCCTCCTTTGCTCGGCGGCGTAAGGGGCTCCATCTGAATGCCGCAATCACGACGTTGCAAGCCGCGAGGAAATGCAAAGTGCTCTTCGCCGCTGCATGGCAGCATCGCGATGGATGTGCGCGCCAATCGGTTGAACCCTCGGGCTTCCGCGAGCGGTTCGCTCCGTCGTTCAGCCGCGGCCCCTCACCCTTCAACCGTGGTAGCTGTGCACCTCCCTGCTTGTGCCGGCCAGGTAGCCGACGCCCTCTTGGTAGGCGCTGAAGAAAACGCGCAGGTGGGACAGGCCCTGGACGAGCTTCCTTGGATGGAGCATCGCCGTGGAGGTGCGGCCGAGGTGCGCGAAGGCGACCGTCCGCCATGTCCCGTCGTCGAGGCGCTCGAGGCGAACGATTTTCCCGGCGAAGGAGTTGAGGGGGATGACGCGGGTGAAGAAGGTGCCCGGCTTCAGCTCCCGAAGTCGCACCGACGGCCTCACGCTGACCCCAACGACGGGCGTGATCTCGTTATCCCAAACCGCCTTGTAGGCGGTGTCGATCTTCGGGGTGACGTAGTAGCCCCAACTCCCACCGGCTCCAGTGAGCACCGAGGCGACCTCGACGAACGGGGGACTGTTCGTCGCCTGCGCATAGATCACCACCATCTGATTGGCTAGGCCGAACGGGAACGTCCCCGAGAGCGTCGCGTAGCGACCGACGGTCACCGTGCCGATAGAGGCGGACAGAGTCGGCCCGAGCGTTGTGAAGCTGGCATCGCTCGCGGTCACCGTGCCGTCTGCGCTTGTTCCCACGAGCCGGTAGTGGTAGGTCGTGTTCGGGGCGAGCTCGATCACCTTGTCGCCAACCGGGATCGGGCTCATTGACGGCCCGAGGTAGGCGACCGCGGTTCGCGATCCGTAGCTCGCCGTCGGGCCGTACTGCACGTACCAGGTCGTCGCGTGGCCGTCTGGGTCAATCACTCCACCGAGGCTCGCCGAGGTCGTCGTCAGCGCCCCGAGGACTCGCTCACCACCGTCGGCGGGCCAGTGGTCACGAATGACTGCGGCACCAGGGAGTCAACTCCGGAAGGAAATCAGGAACAGGCGTCCGCGTTGTCGGCGAACGGGTGAATGGGGTATCTGGTTAACTACACCGACCCCTAGATGTAGGGGTTGGTCACCCCTCCGACGAGCTCGCTGTTCTTGTAGGGCCCGATCGCAGCGGCCTGTTCGGCGAGGCGATAAAAGAGCAAGCCCCGCTCCTTCGCGTTGCGGCGGTTGAACCTGAAGGTGAACTCGTCGAGGTAGTAAGCGAGGTGGTTGAAGCTGACGGCGTATTGCATCGTCCCTTGCAGCCACCGTTTCAACAGCGACGAGACGCGGTGCACGCCTGGCATCGCCACGTGGGCGGGATCCCCCGAGCCCTTCACGTTGATCGCCTCGTGGTCATAGCCGAGTGACGAGACGAAGCGATAGAGGTTCCAGCCGTCGGTCCTTAAGAGCGAGCCCTTTTCGACCGAGCGTTCGATGAACGAGAAGACCTCGTCTTGACTGATCGCTTGGAGCGGCATCATCCGGATCCGCCCGAGGCCTTTTGGTTCGATGAGCTCGCAGGCGATGACGACCACGGCTTTTCCTCCGGTGTGGCGTCCGTCGACACCGCGTTCGACGCCGCCCACGTAGCTCTCGTCGACTTCGACGATGCCCTCAAGTGGTTCGCGTTCGGGACGGACCATCGCCCGTCTGAGCTTGTGGAGCATCGACCAGGCGGTCTCGTAACTGCCGAGGCCGAGGACGCGCTGCATTCCGAGGGCGGGGACACCGTTTTTCTGGCTCGTCAAGAACCACATCGCCGCGAACCACGTCGAGAGCGGCAAGTGCGAACGGTGGAAGATCGTGCCGGCGGTCGGAGAGGTGCGCCGCTTGCATACCTTGCAGACCCGCGTGCCGTCTGACGCCCGAAAGAACTCGAGGGCGCCACAGCCCGGGCAGGAAAAGCCGTCCCGAAAGCGCAGCCGATCGACGTACTCGCGACACGCCCGGTCGTCGGGGAAGAACGCCGTGAACTGCCGATAGGTCGCCGGGTAGTCGACGCCCGAGATCGGGGTGGTCTTCGGCATCGACCACAACATACTGGGGCGGTGTATTAAAAGGGATACCCCATACGGGTGATCGACCATGAATGGCCCAAGAGCTCGATCGTGCGTTTCGCCATCGCTTGTATGACTGATTAGGTAATTGCGGGCGGGGTTCACTCTCGGCCCATGATCGCCCGTACTAACTCTTCGTCCGGAGCGGGCACGCGAATCTCTTGATGCACTCGGAGGTCAACTCTGTTGATGATGCTGATGAGAGCGAACTTTCCATGCGCTTTCCTAAGCGAGGAAGGTCGAACGAACCACTCCGACTTGTCGAAAGTGAGTTCCGGTTGTCGGCGGCTCCCTTCCCACACGACACGATCGCGAAACACATGAAGGAGGCCGTGTGGCAGACCTGCCACAAGTTTCCCCGTCCGTGCCGGAACTAGCCAGCAACTGACCAACAACTCTCCACCGCCGAGAACGAATTCGACATCCGCGGCCTTTCGCGCAGCAGGCGGAGGCAGAAATGCGTGCCGCACGACGTCCAACATCGTCCGCGTTCCTGCAGCACGCTTCGGCTTGTGTGTGCGCCTTCCCACGAACGCGAGCTTACGAAAGCTCTAAATGGCGCCGGTGACCAAGGCATGCTCTCAGTTGTTCATCGAACGAACAACTGATGCTGTTTGCGCGCTGAATGGGGCGTGTCGACGGGGCTATGAGTTTTTCGACAGACCCCTTCGCCCTTTTGGCAGCGATTGGCTAATGATCCGCGGACCGCACGGCGATCGGTGCTCGCTGACTTAACAATCACTCACTATTGGGACGCGGGACCGACGGGTGCGGTTCTGGCAATCGACCTGCGGCAGGAGCCGCACCCTGCCGAATGCTGACGTGACCATGTTCGCTCAACTTGAAGGTGCCACCCACGCTCCAGCCCAGTGAGTTGGCCAAGGCACGGGATGCGGCTCAGCTTGGCGGCGGAAGTATCCGGAATGCATATCCGCGCTTCGGGTGGACTCCTTGGGATGCGTTCTTGCCGGAGCCCAACGAGGATCACCCGATGGTCCACCTACGTGGACCAGCCGCTGAGGTCTCGTTCGAACCTCGACTACCCAGAGACGGGCCCCTTTGGATCTAAGAGTGATCTCAAGAGATCTTCCACATTGTCGAAGTTGGCTACAAAGCCATCGAACTTGGTCATGTGATCACGGCCAGCCTTGTCGCGGAACGCCAGCTTGCACGTCAGCTTCGTCACTCCGTCAGTCTCTTGCAGATCCATCGACTGGACGGCGTGCGCATCTGGCCAGCCTTCGAACAGCCACGTCTCGACGATCCGGGTCGGCGGCTCGATCTCCAAGTAGGTTCCCCGAAATGAGCACTCGATTCCGTCGTCGGTCACGAAAACGGTGTGGGAGTTGCCTCCGACCCGCAGGTCGATCGAGCACTCCTTCACCTCCTCCCCAAATGGGGCAGCCGTTTTCCTCACATGCTCCGGCTTCGTCAATACGTCGAAGACGAGTTCAACCGGAGCGTCGAACTCTCGAGTGATGACAATCTCGAGATCGTTCGGAAATTCGATGACTGCCGACCCATAAGCCACTGCCGCTCTCCTTGCTCGTACGGTTGACCCCGACCTCGCAGCCGGTTCAACTGCTTTGCGAAAGCGCTCGAGTAACTACCGATCGCGCCGCTTCCGATTATCGAGCTGCCGGTCAGTCCGCGATCTGACACACGGATGACCGTGTCGGTGTGCGGCGAGATGGCCAGTCCGGTGAACGCGAGGTTGCTCGGGTCCACCTCGACCCGGACGTCGAAAAGATGGCCGTAGTTCGTCTCGCGCACGTAGCCGAAGCTGCGAGCCACCTCGAGCACCGTGCCCTCAGCCACGGGCGTCCCATGGAGGACGGCGAAGCCGAGGCGCTGCACCGCCTGCAGCACCCGGGCGAGATTGGAGGCGTCACCGAGATACGACTCCCACTCGGCTTCCGGTAGCTGACCTGCGAGGTCGGCCGCCTGCCACAGCTCCTTTTCGTCCTCGGTCCGGCCATCTCCTTCGAGCTCGTACTGCTGCGCGGCGAGCCAACGCCGGGAGAAGGTGGAGCGGTGACCGTCGGGGGCGAACACGACAGTCAAGGTTTCACCGGACTCCTCCACCCGGTCGATTCTGAGGTCAGAGGGCAGGTCGAGGATCCCGAACAACTTCTGGCCGTTCGTCGGATTACGGCAGTCGAAGCAGTTGTCGCGTAGCCACACCGGCGGCAGCCCCACTTGGTCGGCGGACCTGCCGACCCGACAGGACCCGCGCGCTCACGGACGTCGAATCGCTTGATCGGCTGGAGGGCGGGGTTGTCAGCACCCGACAGGTCAGATCTGGAATGCATACGACAGCAGTCTGGCGCAGTGTTCGATCGCGTCGGCCCTTCGAACGTGCCGCCCTCGTCGGCGCGGCGCCCTGGCATCGATCGTCCGGAGTTCAAGTTCCGCTAATGCTTCTCTAACAGCCGCAAAAGCCCTCGTTACGCGACCAGCCCTGGCCATTCCGCACGTCAAGACCTCCTTGTCAGGTCCGCGCTTGCGGACGAAGGATTGGAGGCGAATCCGGGGAATTAAGGAGCATGCCGATGTCGACTGATGGTCGTCCGCGTCTTCTCGCAATGTTTGACGAAGGACCCGAGGAAGTAGTGGTGTCTCTTTTCGGCGAGGTGGCCACGCCGACGATTCCCGATCTCTGTGAAGCTCTTCAGCGGGCTACTGCTCGTAACCCGCACCGGCTTGTCGTGGACTTGTCGAGGGCTCAACGCGTCAACGCGCAAGGAGTCGTCAGGATCTTGAGCGCGCGCGGGCGCGTCGGTCAACTTGTTCTTCGGTAAGTGGAAACCGCGAGCCTGTCTCGGATCGCGCGCCCAGGCGCCAGGTTGATCGCGATCAATGCTCTCGGTGACCATTGGACGGCATCGCGGCGCAACCCGAGTCCGACCGCTTAGTTCGCCAGCAAGCCTCTGTTCGAGACCCGCGACTAGGAACCGCCGACGTCACTCCGCGTAGCATCAAGCAGGTGCGGCCCGACGCTTTGCTGATCGACGTCGGCGGCGTGCTCGTGCTCCCTGATCGTTCAATAGTCACCAAAGCCCTCCTCGACGACCGGATCCCGCACGATCCTTCGCGGATGGATGCTGCGCACTACCACGCGATCCACTACGCGGACCGTTGCGACGATGAAGCTGACGGGCGTAGCTACGGCGAGGTTTATCGCGACGCGTACCTCGTGGCCATCGGAGTTGCTGAGCCCGACTTGAGCAGCGCAACAGCCGTTCTCGACGGTCTCTTCGTCCAGCCGTCGCAACAGCTTTGGTGTCAGGTCATCCCGGGTGCGCGCGAAACCTTACGAGCATTGGTCGATGCCGGTTATCCGATCGCCATTGTCAGTAACGCCGACGGAACGGTCGAAGCGTCGCTGGCGAAACTCGCCATCTGCCAGTCTGGTCCGGGTCCAGCGACGTCCGTCGGAACGATCGTCGATTCCACCGTCGTCGGCTTCTCGAAACCGGATCCGCGCATCTTTCGTCATGCGCTCGCGCTCCTCGGTGTCCGACCCGAAAGCTCGGTCTTTGTCGGCGACAGTGAACGGAACGACATCTGCGGAGCAGAGCGGTCCGGCATGCAAGCCGTGCACGTCGATCCCTTCCGACTCTGTCGTCGACAGGGAGCCCATCGTCACATTCGAACGCTGAGCGAGCTATTGCCGATCCTTGGGGTCGACGAGCGCGTCACGTGAAACCTGAAGCGCGGGTCGCCGCGGCGTCGTCTCGGATCCAAAGCGCGTTACGACGGATCGGGAATCCAACGCGCGTTCCAAATGCGCGTCGAAACGGGTCCTCGCGACTGCCCCGACGGCTCGCCCAGTTGAGGATGCAGAACACAAGCTCGGCGGTGGGCGCTTTTCCCCGGCGAGTTCTAGGAACTGGGGAAGGCCAATCTCGTGACCTTTGTCCCATTGGCGGGCACCTACGGAATCGCAACAGGCGTTACCGTCCTTGGTCCTCGCCCCAGAGCTCGCGGTGGCAGTCCACCATGGTCAGTTCGCGGAGATCGACCGCACCTACCGGTCGCTCGGTCTGCACGTGGCCGGGATGCCATCGCGATGGACGGCCCCATTCGTGAGCACTACCTGCTGGCGCCGTGGGGTACCCCGGACGAAGGGAAGTACCGTACCGAGGTTTGCTGACCCGTCTTCCAGACGGCGTAGCCGAACCGCTCTCCCGTCCGTGCTCCTCGGGGCGAGCAGCACGGCGGCCGCCGTCGCGCTTTGCGCCGCGGGATCTCCACCGCGCCGGCCGAACACCCCTTCGCAGCTCAAGCGAGTGCTGCGTCGGTTTTCGTCCCGCGTGGGGATCGACTCACGTTCATTTGCAAGTACTTGCCGGCCCGTTTGCAAAGAAGTTCGCGACGGTCGTGTCGCACCGAATTCCTGAGAATCCCCAGTCTGTGCACATTTTGTGCGCAAGATGAGGTGCAGTGTGCTACATACAGAAGACCACCTCTGCCACTCAGTGCCAAATCTTTGACCCACGCGGCGCCACAAAGACTGAGCAAGTCGCATAGCGTTGGCAAGAAGCGTGAGAGGAGGCAAGGGAAATGGCGCGGCTCGAAATGGACCAGCCGACACCGGCGGTCAAGTTTGAATCCGATGACGACGCGACTGTTCGGCTCGTGGTTGATGGCGCACGAACCCCGGAATGGCGAGCTGAATTCAACGAACGCGCTCGCTCAGAGCACATACCAGTCGAAGCATGGTGGATCGAGGGTGCGACGGTTCTCCAGGTAAACGTGACCTACCGAACCGATTCGGACCCAGTCGACGTCATTGAAACGCTAAGCAATGCCGTGCAACTGCTGAACGGAGCAGATCGCGTACCGTTGCCAAAGGTCGTGAATCCCGCGAAGAACTTGGACACGCGGGGCGTTATCGAGGCCGCGGTGGAATCGTGGTGGGAAAACTATCGAAGTTTTTTCGCGCGGGGTCGTCGCTCCGCTGGATCGTCGAACTCCGAGCGTTCCTGAAGCTATTCAAACAGTGCAGCGGCGCCAGAGGAGCAGCACAGGGGTCATTGCGATGGGCGTTATGTGCGCACTCTGGAACGGCGGGTCGGCGACCTCGTAACCGCGGTGAAACCGCTAGGGCGTACAAGGTCGGTGAGAATCGATAACGCGAGGTTGACGACGCAGTACAGAATCGACGAAGAGATCGGAGACGTCGGCGGCGAGTTGGTCGATATTGGTCGAGTCGACACGGCCCGCAAGCCAGCCGCTGATCCAAAGGCTCGCGAGCCCGTGCACGATCGACCACGCGCTGACTCCGACGAGCATGGGATCCAAGTCGCCTAGCGAACCCTCTAAGCGGCACCGTTCGATCGTCGCGCTCAGCAACGAGTAGGCAGCGTCGGTTGCCTGGACGAGTTCGGGCGCGTCTTCGTCGAGCGCATCGAGCCGGAACATCACTTCAAATTGCGCCGGCTCGGACACCGCGAAGCGCACGTAACCTCGGCCAACGGCCGCAAGCGTGTTCGGCCCATCGGTTGGGCTGGCGCGACCCAACTCCTGGATCACCGACTGCGCGAGCCGTCGGTATCCCTGGACCGCGAATGCGGTGAGGAGCCCCGCCTTACTGCCAAAGTGATGCGCCGGCGCGGCGTGCGAAACCCCCGCCCTTCGGGCGACGTCTCGCAGTGACAACGCGCTGGCTCCGCCTTCGCGAACCGCGTCGTCGACCGCCTTCAGCAGCGCGGCAGGCAGGTCGCCTTCCCTCTTCGCCACACCGCATCTTGACATCGGCGGTTCAACTTGACAATGTCAAGTACGATCGGAGGTGGTCATGGACACCTGGCTAGTGGTGGACGAAGAGCGGTCGGCGCTCGCTGAGGACCTGGCAACGCTCGACGACAGCCAGTGGAACGCCCAGTCGTTGTGCAGCGAATGGAAGGTCCGACACGTAGTCGGCCACCTGATCGGCGGAGCGGACTTGAAAGCGGTCCCGTTCTTTGCGGGACTGTGCAAGAGCGGCATGAACTTCAACCGCTTCATGGCCCGTCAAGGTCTGGCCCTCGGAATCGCGAGCCCCGACGAGCTCCTGCGGCAGTTCAGGAAAACGATCGGGATGCATAGCACGCCACCGGGAGCGAATTCCGAGATCATGCTCATCGACATCGTGTGCCACAGCGGCGACATCCGCCGACCGACGGGCATGACCCGGAAGGTGCCGGAGGCCGCATTGTTGACAGTGGCCGACCTGGTGAAGCGCGTGGGTTTCCCACTCCAGGCCAAGAAGCGCATTGCGGGTCTGCGCCTGTCGGCCACGGACTCTGACTGGTCGGCGGGGGACGGTCCGACCGTCGAGGGCCCGCTGGCGTCGCTCATCCTCGTCATGGCGGGACGGATCGCCGCGCTCGGGGACCTGTCAGGCGAGGGAAGACAAATCCTCCAGACCCGCGCGTAGTACCCGCGCCGCCCGGAGCGGAGCGAGGCGGAGATAGAGATCAAGCAGTTCGCTCATGGTCATTCCGCCGCGCGACGGTTTCCCCAGCCCAGCATCAACCTGCGCGACGACTTCGCGCCTCGCTCTCGTGGCATCGCCTGCTGTGCGGAACCCGCGCTTCGTGATCTTCTCGCGACGACGGTGGCGCAGTTCCCAGATCCGCAGGGAGTCAACCACTGCTGCGAACAGCACACCGCCTTTGCCCCTCCGCCGACTGCTCTTTCGCCGGACTGGACGCGCAGCTAATCAACGGAAACGCGGCCGGTTTATTTATTTGTGCAGATATATACCTGCCGAAAGACGCGTCCATCGCACGCCCAGGTTCTCTTAAGAATGGTTCGCCAGACTCCTGCAGATATTGCGGCTATCACGAGTTCAGGCCCGATAGCAGGGCTTTACATCGCTTCAGTGGCCGTGATCTTTCAGATTCGTTTCGCGATTTGGGGGCTTGGCTGCCCATCCTCGGCGCGCGCAACCAGAGGTGACCTGGGACGGATAATCGAGTTACCTCTTGCGAGACGTCAGAAGTCGAAGACCTCTTGCTCTTGATGTCGTGAGCTCGTCGGACACGGATTCTGCTGCATCGGAGAGGGTCTGTACGTCTTGACTGGTAAACGCTGCACGAACCGACGAGATCGCAACGAGCACACCGAAGGATTGGTTGTTTTTCTTCAGAGGAGCGCTCAGGATCGATGAGGCGTTGAATCGTCGAGCCATAACGCGATCCACCCATACGTTGGTCTCCGCATCGTCACAACGGAACGGCCTGCCGCTTCGGAGTGAGAGCCCGGCCAAGCTCTTGTTGATCTTCACTCGCAGCCCAAACGCCTCAGCAAAGGTGCCGAGCCCCGACTCACATACGAGCTCGTCTCCGTCGATTAGTGCGATGAGGCATCCCTCGACAGCCGGGATCGACTGTGAGACGTCACCTGTCATTCGTTCCATGACGAGGTGGCGCTCGTCATGTTGGATTGCGGTCCGCCCGATCGGATGCTCGCTCACTCGGTCCCTTCGGCCCGCAATCTGTGCTCTAAGTGGTAATACGACGCCTCGGGGAGCGTGATTGAGGTGCGGGGCGCCTACTCGTTATGCGACCTTCAAACTGAATAATCGGTTTTCATTAATTCGCCGAGTCCTCTGGATCGACTGCTTCGAGAGGACCTCGAAAAGGTGAGTCTCCGGTGGACCTTCCGCGTGAGCCGACAGGTGCTCGTTGAGCACTGGGCGAACGATCCCCGCTGCGCTCTGGGCATGGGCTTCCGAGTCCCACAGGACAAAGACACCACCTTGGCCATCGCCTGAGGCACAGGGTGCCCGATTTCGCCCGCGCGCGAGGGGCAGATGCAAGGCATCGGCGCATCTCAGAAGGCCTGCGGCCGAATGTCGTGGTCCATCTCAGCAGCTCCGACCGGAGCGTTTTGGGCATGTAGCGGGCACGTTCCACGCCGTCCGCAACGTGGGAACCGTCCATGGGTAGGCCCTCCTCCGGCTCCGTCCGTCAGCTCCCGAGCGGACAGTGGCAGGCCCGGACCTCAAGACTCGGGAAGCGAGTGACGCTCGGCACTTACGTCACCCGGCAAGACGCGTTCGACGCGCTTGCCGACGCGCGGAGCGATGGCGCTCGCGGTCGCTTCGTTGACCCGAGTGGTGCGCGAACGCGCGTCGAGCGCGTTGTCGAGCAATGGTGGCTCACGCGCGCCGGACACCGGGTTTCGACTCGCTATCGCGACCGACAGGTGCTCGACGACCACCTTCTCCCCGTTCTCGGCCAGGCTCAGCTCGCCGAGCTGACCCACGCGGAGGTGCAGGCGTGGGTGAACCGGCTCGCGTCGCGTTACGCACCGTCGAGCGTCCGGCGCAACTTCACCGTGTTGCGACAGGTGCTCGACTTCGCCGTCGACAACGGCCTGCTCGCGCTGAATCCGTCCGAGCGCATCGTCCTCCCGCGGCGCGAACAGTTCGAGGCGCGCTTTCTCACGCCGGACGAACTCGAACTGCTCGCCGCGACGATCAACCCGCGTTCGCGCGCGCTCGTGTTGGTGATGGCGTGGGCAACGCTTCGAATTGGCGAGGCGATGGGGCTTCGCAAGATCGACCTTGACCTCAGTGCAGGCAGGCTTCGCGTCGCGAACAACCTTGTCGAGGTGGAAGGCCACTTGCACGAAGGGCCTCCGAAGACGAAAGCGGGGCGACGCGCGATGACGCTTCCGGCGTCGGTCGTGAGTGACCTTCGTCTTCACGTCATGCAGTTCGGAAACGTGCCCTATGTGTTCACCACAGCGACAGGCAAGCTCTGGAGCCCTGAGGATTGGCGGCATCGGGTTTGGAGACCCGCGGTGAAAAAGTCCGGCCTCGCACCCCTTCGCCCGCACGACTTGAAGCACACAGGTGTCGCCCTGCTCGCCGCTGCGGGGGTGGACCCCTCAGAGATCGCGCGCCGCGCCGGGCATTCCAGCGTGGCGTTCACCTACGACCGCTACGGGCATCTGTTCCCCGAGGTCGATAGCGGCGCGGCAGCCAAGCTCGACGGGCTCCGAAGAACCGGGCTCCGATCGATAGCGGACTTGTAGGAGTCCGTGGCGTGATGACAAGGCAGGCCCGCGTTGACACGGGTCAAGAATGGCACTAAGACAAGTAGCACTATGGAAACGGTGAAGATCAACCTGGCGGAGGGCACCCCCTTGTACCAACAGGTGGCCGCGGAAATCCGGCGAGCAATCACCGAGGGTGAAGCCAAGCCTGGAGAACGAATGCCGCTTGCCAAAGACCTCGCCAAAGTGCTCGGCGTTAATCCCAACACCGTCCTTCGCGCACTGCGCGAACTGCGCGACGAGGGAATGCTCGAGTTCCGGCGCGGCCGAGGTATCACGGTCGCTGGCACCCCCGAGCGCGGCGTCGTCATGACGCGGGTCAAAGAGCTCGTTGTTTTCGCCCGCAAGCAGGGCTATCGACCCGAGGAGGTCATCGAGATGATCCAGGCCGTGTCATGACGTTGCTCCATCCCAACCCCGCACCTACCTACGTCAACGAACCCGACGCAGAAGCGCTCATCAAAGAGGCGCGACGCCTGCGAAGGCGACGCTGGATGATCGGCTCCGTTGCCACCGTGTTGGCCGCGACGCTCGCCGGCGTGCTCTATGGCGTGAACAGCCACACCTCGCCACCGCCAGCGACGACCCTCACGTCTGCGAACCGGCCCCTCGTGAATGCCAAGGCGTTCAGCCACGAGGGGGAGCTGGCGTTCGTGTCGAGAAATGCTCTGTGGGTCCTTGACGGTGCGAACGGATCGCTTCGCGAAGTCACCGCGAACTACGCCATCGAGCCCGTGTTCTCACCTAACGGAAAGTGGCTGGCCTACGTGACGACTGGGCCACCAGCTCTCTATGGAAACCAGGTCAAGGCCGCGCCGAACCAGCTCTGGATCGCCCACGCGAATGGCACCGACGCCCACGCGGTGCGCGGCCTGGTCTACGCGAGCGGCCTCTCCTGGTCACCGACCACCGAGACCCTCGCGGTGATCGAGGGCACCGTTGGAAGCGCGAAGTCAGTCATCTCGCTAGTGACCCCCGGGGGCAGCACACGACAACTGCCAGGAACGTCGGAGGTCAGCAACTTCGTGTGGTCACCAAACGGGAAGGAGATCGCCTTCTCGGGCGAGTACCAGGATGGAGCACTTGAAGCCGTCTCTGTAAGCGGCGGTTCGCCGGTTGTATGGCAGCCAGAGCACAACAACCCCGCGTATCCGAAGTCGTTCAACCCGACAATCCCCGCGGCCTGGCTGCCGGATGGCGAGGGCATCGTTTACTGGATCGACCAGGACAACTCGGCCTCGCTTGAAGCCGATGGTCTTCCGCTCTATCTCGTTACCGATCCGAATGGCCCGGCCCACCTACTCGGCACCACTCTGGTCAACGCCGCGTCAATCGCCACCAGTCCAGATGGCTCGCTGGCAATCGCCTCGGGGGGTGATCGGTATCAATGGAGTACGAAGGCCGTCGAGCGCTGCTCGATTGCGACGGCGACTTGTACGAAAGTCCCTATACCCTCGTCGGATATCAGCTTCGACCCGAGCTGGTCACCAGATGGGAGCCAACTCGTGTACGTGGTGGGCCCGAGCAACCAGTCCACCATCGGGCAGTCCGCTGTCGCCAAGTGGTATTCCGAGCTTTCGCTGTGGACGGTCAAGAAGGACAGCGACACCCCAACCGAACTTCGCGGGACCCGAGGGGGAACGGTTGCGAGCTGGTCACCAAACGGGAAGAGCTTTCTATTCGAGGCGAACGACGCGCTCTGGTTGAGACCGACCCCATCGAGCAGCCCGGTCGAGATCGCATCGCCGCTCTTTCCAGAGAACGATTGGCCGAGCTACTACGCCGAGGTCAACTGGAACGATCAGTTCTCATGGTCACCGAGGTGAGCGACCGGCGCTTCTCCACGTTCGCCGCGGGCGGGACCGGACAGTCGCTGGCTCGTTTTGGGCACGTAATGGGCACGCCGGGTTGGAACGGTCTCCCGTCTCGTCAGAAAGGACCCTTCGACACCATGCTCCGAACCGCCAGTTTTGCTCAAGCAGCCAACTCCCTGGCGCCCCGTTCGCATCCCCAACTCCTCGTCTTGCACCCCAGTTCATCCGCCACGACGGGCTCCTTGCCCAGCGTCGTTCCTTGCCCCATCGGTGCCTACGCCGGCACCTCCGCCAACCTGCCTCAAGTCCTCAGACGGCTCACAGCTGATTCACCGCAACGGGCGTCACTCGGCAGCACACCTGATGGCCCATTGCTCAGATGCCTAGCGATGCACTCCGCGAGTTCCGTGGCGAGTCGATCCCGTTCGTGGGTCACGTCCCGCAGCTGACCGAGGACCTGCAAGGCCGTCTCGCGGTTCAGGCCGCTCGGCTGGCCTACTGGTCGGGCTGCCGGGATTTGAACCCGGGACCTCTTGACCCCCAGTCAGTGGCAATACGTCTATCGCTGACCGCGAATGTCATCTAAGCAGGGCGTTTACCCGCCGTTCGTCCAGGCTTGTCAACCATTGTCAGAACAGTTTGGCTCGCGCCTTGGCTCGCGCGGCGTTCCCGGTACTTCGCGGAGGCGAGAGCCCATCCCCTCTTTTGGCATTCCTCTGCGCAGTATTTGTCGCTGCTCCGGGACCTGGTGAACAGTTCGCCGCAGGCGGCGCATGGTCGACCGAACGAGATCGTCTTCGTCGCCGCTGAGGCAGCGAGGGCGAGCGCTATCGCACTGAACGTCGAGGTTGGCGTCAAGTGGAATGTCGGCTCGTCGTCGTCAGGTGACCAAGAAACGACCGGGACGAAGCGCGCGAAGGAAAGCCAGCTGTTCAGCTCCAGCGCCAAGTTTCGTGAATCGTTCCGGTCACGCCAGCGTGCTTGCGAGTGCCACATCCCGAGACTGAGCTGATTCCGCCCGGTCGCTCGGTGGGTACGCACCAGGGCTTCTCGCAACTCGTCATCTGCGCCCCTGCCACTGTGAAGTGCCTCCGCAAACGCGAGAACCGCTCGAGCGCTGTCCGACCAGGCCCGCCAGTCCGATACACACTCCCGCCGACCGTCAGGCCATACACCGTCGGGCTGTAGAAGGCCCCAGCGTGCGACAAACGACCGCACCGCATCGTCGTCCTTACGGCGCAGGTCTCTGAAACCCCGTAGCAACGAAGGACTCGGTTTCGTCAGCAGTTCACTCGGAAGCGCCGGGTCATCGGGCCAGCCTGGGGTCAGATAACCGTCATCGCTCAACTCAACGACTGACGGCCGCAGCCAATCGCCTAGCGGAGAACCCGGCTTCTCACCCTCCAGTTCCCCCTCAGGGCTCCCCGAGGCACCCCGACGGAGCGACGGATACGGCTTTGGCCCGTGGTCAGACCCAACCCTGCGCGTCATAACGACATCATATCACTGTAGGTGTCCATAGGCGCACACCTGCGGCATTCTGCCTTGGATGGACTACCCATCCACAATTCACACCACCTTTACTGAAGGTCAGTCCAGGAGGAAGGAACAACAGAATGGCCATAGCCCAGACCGCCGAGGGGGTCCGCAGGGTCGCCTACTCCCCCGCCGAGGCGGCGCTCGCCACCGGACTTTCGAGGGCGAAGGTCTACGAGGAACTGGCTTCCGGGCGTCTTCGCTCCGTCAAGTCGGGAAAGCGTCGACTCATCCCCGTCGGTGCGCTCGACGAGTGGCTAGAGAGCCTGACGAACGAAGACCAGTGACGTCCGGCCGAAATGGCAAAGGGCGAGCCGCAGCAGCTCGCCCCCTGTCCACATCAGTTGAGAATCGTTCTCAGTGTAGCACCCTGCTGCCCCTCCAAGAAGATTTCGATGATCCCGACGCCACGCTTGACGATGACGTGCGCTACGTCGCCTGGGTTGTCCGAGATAACGAGCGGTGGAACGCCCACGGCATAGGCGAAGGGGACGTCGCTGTCTGCTTCGAGATGTCAGGTCCCCCCGCGTTGGACGGCCGTTACTCCGTGGCGCGTCTTCGCCGTGCGCTCAAGGAGGCCAAGCGGCGCAGACTGATCCAGATCACGGGGTCTCACTACTTCCCGGCCGTGAGCGTGAACGCAACGACCCTCCGAGAGACCATCAACAACGACGGCGAACGGAAGTGTGGCCGCGTCGGATGCGAGATCAAGCTCGACGCTCACCGACCAAACGCTCGCTATTGCTCGACCAGGTGTCAGGACAGAGCTCGACGCACCAGGCAAGCCCAAAACCATGGCAATAACCGCAGGTCAGAGGCACCAGAAGTTGCCGATTTTCGGGTGTCTGGACCAACCGCCTCGCCCACAGACTTAGACAGCCAAACAAGCAGGTCAGCGGGCGGAGCCCGAGCTGCAACCTCTACCCACACAAGCCAAAAGGAAGTCGCATGACAGCCCCTCCCGAAACCACCAGCAAGTCCGGCAACCTCACCAACGACCCTGAGATCGGCGAGTCCAAGAGCGGGACGACGTACTGCCGATTCCGCATGGCCACTGAATCACCCCTGACCCCCGGCGACTGGAGGGGCGAGAAAGAGGCCAACTACTTCTCCGTCGTCTGTTTCGGCTCGACGGCAACACACGCGCACGAGTCGTTGCGAAAGGGCGACCGGGTCGTGGTAAGTGGCCGCGAGGAAGTCGAGGAGTGGACGAAGGACGGCCAGGTGCACAAGACGACCAAGATCGTCGCAAACGCCGTAGGGGCGGATCTCTTGTTCGCGAACGTGTCGATCGACCGAACGCGCGGCGCCAGTCGACGATGACGACAGCCCTCAGTCCCACAGCAACAACGGGACGGGTGCTCAAGGTTGCGTTGATCTACGCCGAACGAGGTTGGCCTGTCTTTCCGTGTAAGCCGCAAGGCAAGACGCCCATCACAGAGCACGGCCTGAAGGACGCCAGCACCGACCCCGATCGGATTCACGAGTGGTGGGAGCGAACGCCGGACGCGAATGTGGCGATCGCCACCGGAGTCGCCTTCGACGTGCTTGACGTTGACGGGGCCGAAGGCTTCAAGGCGCTAGGGCAGGCCATCGTTCCGGCCACTCGGAGCGACGACGACTGGTGGCCTTCGGGACCGACCGTCACAACCGGCAAGGGCGCGCATTGCTACTTCGCGGCTACCGGACTTGGCAACCGTGCGGGCGTTCTGCCAGGAGTGGACTGGCGGGGCAAGGGCGGATACGTCATCGCCGCGCCGTCAGTCCACCCAAGCGGAACGACCTATCGCTTCCAGTTCGGTTCGGACGATCCCGACTACGGAGTCAATGCTCCCCTCGCCCCTCCTCCACCGTGGCTCAGGGATCTACTCAATGCGAGAACGTCCGCGATCGGGCTACCCGGCGAACCGGTGCGACCCTCCAACGTCACCGCCTACGGGCGACGCGCGCTCGAGGCCGAGTGCGGACGCGTAGCCCTCGCGGCGGAGGGCGAGCGCAACCACACGCTGAATCAGGCGGCGTTCGCCATCGGTCAGCTCGTGGGCGCCGGCGCGCTGCCCGTCGATCCCGCAGCCGACGCGCTCGGGACCGCAGCAGCTCGGGCGGGTCTTGACGGATACGAAGCTCAACGCACGATCGCCAGCGGTCTCGCGGCGGGAGCCAAACAGCCTCGGAGGATGACCTGATGGCGACCGACGAGTTGGACGCGGTGCGAGAAAGCCTGCGTGACATCCCGCCAATACCCGACTTGCCCTCGGGCAATGGAACAAGACCGAGCGGAACCGTAATCTCGGCCTCGCGCATCAGGTCGAGGACCGCGGCGAACGTCCCGGTTGAGAAACCCGACTACCTGTGGCGCGAGTGGCTCGTCCGCAAGGGCGTCAACCTGCTTGTTGGCCGTCAGGGTGCAGGCAAAACGACGTGGGCAACGCACCTCGTTGCTCTCGCCACGACCGGGCAGCTATTCCCCGGCGACCCGACCGCAAGAGATCCGATCCACGTCGGCTTCATGTCGCACGAGGACCCGGACAGTCGAGTGGCCGCGCGCTTGCAAGCGGCTGGAGCCGACCTCAATCGGGTTCGTCTTCTCGGGCGCGTCTTCGCTCCGCGAGAAGACGGCAGCGACGGGCCAGAGCGCCAATGGATGATGCCGAGAGACATAGGTGCGCTTGAACTGGAAATAGCGGAGCACGGAATCAGTCTCGTCATCATCGACGGGTTTGGCTACTCGATCGACAGTGAAGGTGAACCGGGATACGTCGCGGTCAGCCAAGCCCTAGCGGAGCTGAACAAGTGCGCCGAGCGAACCAACTGCGTGATCTATGGCCTCACCCATCCCCCAAAGGGGACGAGTGACCCGATCACCTCGGCAATCGGTTCGACCGGATGGACGGCGCTCGCACGTATCCATCACGTTCTCGGTATCGACAAGGACGACCCCACCAAGCGCCTCGTCCGCGTCGGCAAGACCAACTACAAGGAACCGGATACCGGATTCAGCTTCGAGATTGAGAACGACGAGGAGACCGAAGCGGGTCGCGTGGTCGAGATTCTCTCGAGTGATGTCACTCGAGAGGAGATCATGTCCACGTTCACCCCGACAGCAGACGAGCGCGGCCAGCGGTCGGATGCGAGGGGATTCCTTGCGGGCGAGCTCGCCGATGGCAAGTGCCACTCGGCGAAAGAACTGTACAAGCAGGCCGAAGAATTCGGCATCTCCAGGTCCACCCTTAACCGCGCGAAATCAGACCTCGGTGTTGTCTCCGAAAAGGTCGGATACGAGGGTCCGTGGTCCTGGCGGCTGCCGAAAGAAACTGGCACCGAAGGTCCTCAAGCAGCGGCAGCACCCAAAACTGACGAATTTGAGAATCTTCTCCTTGAGCAGGCAATCCCTAGTCCCAATGGGGATGGGCGCGCCAAAGGTTCCCACTTCCTCTGGGCTGAGCACCTTTGGGAAACTAATGGCACAGATCCCTCGAAGCTGGAGGGTCTTGCCAAGATGGCGTGGAGCCGACACGTGGCTGGCGTAGAGCTGTGGCCCGAGGACGTGCAGGCGCTAGAGGCGGCCGGGATCTCGGTGAAGCGATGAGCGCGCCCACCGAGAAGCTGGTCCGGTGGATCGGCGAACGGTCCGCTTTTACGAGGCGCGAGGCGTGGATGGGTGTCAAGGGCGGTTCGATCCGCACCGTCGAAGAATTGGACGAGACCCTGGCAACCCTCGCTCGCGACGCGCTAATCGAACCTGCCCCCGTTCAACCCTCCCGCGGTGTCGCCTATGTGGTCACTGCTAAGGGGAAAAGCGGGGATGACCTGCATGATTGTGCTCTATTACAACGTGACCCGGAACCCGCCCAGGCGCGCCCTCGCTTCCCGTGTAGTGACCGACGAGCAGGAGGGTTTGACCACCGACAGGACTCGAGAGCGGGCTGACACGTGCCGGCCGATCCACGGACGAGGAATTCCTGCACTTGGAGAGGCTGGTTGCCGCATCTCAACGGTCTCACCCTTACAAATACCGGTACTTTCCTCTTGATTTCCCTGGTCGAGTCGGTACTTGCTCAGGACACCTCCATCGTGCGGAAACAGGGGGAAACGGGGGTGTTCGGTCGTTGGAACGAGACGAACGAAACAACGAAAAGCGCAGATTGAAGTACCAGGAACGGAAGCGGGCTGAGGAGAACGGGGGTAACACCGAATAGTCATGCACAGCTAGGCATAACTATGCTCCTGTCCATAACGCGTTCGCCCGAGAAGTCAGGCGTCCGCGCTGCGAACTCCGAAATACGGCCCCGAATAGCCACCAAACTCGTCTGTTCCAAAGGTACTCAGCGCGGCAGGGTGAAATCTTCGGACTGACCTGGACTTCTCTCCAAAGGTACTCACTAATTCTTATCTGAGTACCTTCGACAGCTACCTTGAGTACCTTCGTGGTGAGCAGGACGAATATGCGCCGCGGTCTCACCTCGCGCGTTCAGCGCTCGAAGCCGCTTTTTCGGCTCCGAACCACCACCAAACTCCGTCACCATCCGCGAGCGGGCTGTCCTGCGACGCGATCATGGAAGCGCACGGACTCACGGGGGAGGTCTTGGTGATGCTCAGTAAGCGTCTCGTAGTGGCCGCAATCGTGTTGCTCATCGTCGGTGGCCTCACGACGGTTTTCGCCCTGAAAAGACGTTAGGAAACCCCCAAACGGGGTTGCACCATCCACGACAGTACGGCGGCCGTTGACGATGACCGACCGATCTCGCTGGGTTGTCCTAGGTGTCGCCCTCCTGGTTGTTGGCGCCGCTTGGGGTGGCTACTACTTCGGTCATCGGAGCGCGCGGTCTGGTTCGACACCCTCTAGTTGGATCGGCGACGTGAGCGGAAACGCGGTCTGGGCTGACTGGACTCAATCGGGTGGTCACATAAGCGGGACCTGGACCGAGGACACCCGGTGCCCAGCGGGGGTACCCAACGCTGGATCCCTCGTTACCGGCGACCCGATTCTTCTTACCGGAGTCGTGGCGAACGGTTCGATCACGCTGACGATCGACTTCATACCGGGGAACCAGGCCGACAACACCGTGCTCGTTGGGACAATCTCGGATTCGTCGCTTCGCTTACCCGGCGGCGTGCTTAGGCCGGGGACGCAGCAGGATTACAACTCGCTCGTCAAGGCACTCCCGACACCACCGACAACTACCGATCCGACTGACACGCCCGCCGAGTGCGCGGGGTTTTAAGCGCGTCGCTCAGTCGTTCGTAGAGTCTGACCGGGCGACGATATTGAGTAGCCGTAGCCAGTCCTCGAGCTGGTCGTGGTCGGGCGGTGGCATTTCGCCTCGCGCACGCGCGCCCACCTCGTCGACCAGTTCAGCCATCGCGTGTCGGGGCTCAATTGCGCCGTCGTTCACTGACCCACCGCCACCAGGTCGTGTAGCCGATACCGAATGCGCCAGCCGCCAGAATGAGTGCGAACCCCAGACTGGCGTGCGACTTCGCGGCCACCAAAAGAACAATCGCCGGGAAAGCGACCATAAGAAGCAACTCGAGTCGACCTTCGCGGCCTTCCTCCCACTTTGCATGGCGACGAGTTGCCCGTTGTGTTGCTTCTCGCTCTTGCTGGTATCTCTTCAGCGATTTCGCCAGATGATCTTCGAGGGCTTCCCGCGTTGTATTCGGATCCTCCGGGCGTATCGGTATGGCGTGGGGTTGTACGAGCTCCGGAGTAGCGCACGATTTCGGGACAAATTTGACTCGCTCGCGCTCCAAGTCCACCGCCTCGACGCGCCAATTCACCTTCATCCAGACGATCGACTGGGGCGACCCCTCGGTGTTGGCCCACCAATCAACCGCCGTACGCGCTTCGGGCGGCAGGGCCATGCCGATCAAATCCTCTAGCCCAAAGAACGCAATGATCACCGCCACCGTGTCGTGGCTCTGAATTTTGAGATGTCTGCCCAGCGCCTTGTACCCGCCCGTCATCGGATCCTCTGGGCGAATCGCTATCTCGTGAGGCTTTACCAGATCGGGTGTGGCGCGCGGACTCGATTTGCGAACAAACATCGCCCGGTTGCGTTCTACGTCGACTGCTTCGACCTGCCACGACGCGTTCATCCAGGCAACCGACTGAGGCGATTGGCCGTTGTTGGCCCACCATCCGAGAGTGGACGATGACGATGCTGCAAAGGGCAGGGTCGTACCGATCAGTTCCTCAATCTCCCAGAACGGCAACACCACAGAGTCCGTTTCGTCAGCTCGCTGACGCTCGAGATGTTTGGTCAACTCTTGGTACCCGCCCATCAACAGCCTTACGGCGCGGCTGTGCTTTGCGGTTAGAGAATGCGCGCCACCTGCGTCGGCAGCCAACGCTTACCCACCTTGGGGGCGTAACCGGCATCCGTGAGCTGCGCCGCGATCTGACGTAGCGAAGCGCCCTCGTCGTGTAGACGCTTCGCCAGCGCTACGGCTTGCTGTTCCCGTTCGTCGGGTACGAGCTCACCATCCTTGGCGACGTAGCCGAACCTCGGACGACCTCCGACGTACCCGCCAGCAGCTTGCTTCGCTGCCTTGCCTGCCATCATCCGCGTGCGGATCGTCCAGCGTTCGTACTGTGCGATCGCACCGAGCATCTGACGCACCAGGACGCGTGTCCCGTCCTCGCTGTCGATGTCCGGCTCGCTGACGCTCAGAACCTCGACGCCGGCTCGGTGCATGTCGGCCATGAACATCTCTTGCAACCCGAGGTCACGAGCCAACCGGTCGAGGCGGTAGATGATGACCGCCTTGACCTCGCTGCGCAGTGCCATCTCGCGCACGCCGGCCAGACCAACGCGCGTGTCGAGTCCGTTCGATCCCGACAGGCCCTCGTCCGAGAACGTACGGACCAGCCGTAGGTCGTTCTCTGTCGAGTAGCGCTTGATCGCTGCACGCTGTACCTCGAGACCGAACCCGTCGACCTGCTCGGTGGTGCTGACTCTCACGTACCCGACTGCCTTTGCCTTCGCCATCGCTCCTGCTTTCCTTGTCGATCCCTTACGTGCCCGGAGCCGGTGACGAACCGATGAGCGCTCCTCGCGCTCCGGGCGGTACCTCAAGCTGCGACTAGTTCTGACGGGTCGGTAGTCTTCTCGAGCCACGACAGAATGCGTCCAGCCGCGTCGTGGATCCGACCAGCGCACGCCTTAAGCGCCTTGATGGCGTTATCTCCATCGCGTGCCCAACCTGCGACGTACCCGAACGAGTAATCGCCCGAGTCGAGGCCGAGCGCACGGCATACGACGAACGCCACAGATTCAGCCTCGAGCTCTTTAAATTGCCGATCTGCAACCGTCACGCCCGCCTCGTGCATGAGCGCGTGGCCGAGCTCGTGAGCCAATGTCTTGACCTGCATCGCCTCGTCGTTCGTGTCCTTCACCGCGATGACCTTGTCGGAATGCCGACACCAGCCGTTCGCTTCACCGGTTGGCTCGACCGAAACCGTGTAGTCGATCGACCGGGCGAACGATTCGAGCGCCGACCATGCGCCTTTCGGACCTTCGCCGGCGAGCTGGAATGCAATCTCTGGCAGGTCTGCGCCGTCAGTCTGTGCAACATCGAACACTGCGACCGAGCGAAAGCGAAGGAACGTGTCACCGGTCTTCTCGCCATCGTTGTCGCGCCGGTTGCACACCACCGGAGCCAGAATGCGGATCCCGTGCTCGCCCTTGCGCACCTGACGGTTCATTGTCTGCCAGGTCTTGAACCCCGCAACGCGTGACGCCTCCGGTCGCTGTAGTGCGATCAGCATTTGATTGCCGAACGAGTAGTGGTGGAACCTGGCCGCAGATTCGAGCCATGCGGTCCAGCGTTCGGAGCTCGTCAGGTCACGGATTCCCTGCTCGAGCACTTCGAGTGTTTCGTTGTGTCCGGTAGACTTGCCCATGTCGAACCCTCCCTAAAGGTTTCGGCCAGACCGGGGGCTGTTAGCGCAGTGCCCCGGTCACTTTCTGTCTGATCCCGTAACGGAACCTAAAAGTATCGTAACACAGCAGGCAGCTACTGTCGAGAGGTTTCGTCAAACGGTGCCGACGGTGGGCACGGACCAGCTCGACGCGCTGGCTTCCAATCACACGACCGACCAATGGCGACGGTCGATGGTGCATGGTCGATGTATTTGGTCACCATGACACCATGACCGGAACTACCAATGAACTACGACTTGCTGGTCGCAATGTCTGCAGCCGAACTACGATGCGCAGATTTTCGGCGCTGCTCTATAGAGGTGTGTTGAACCCGGTATGTGCCCAGACGGGTTGAGTCATATTCGTACTAGCGCGTTCGCGGACAGCCGTAATTCCACCTGACACGCTTCCTACCGGGCAAAGACGTTAGGACGTTAGGTTCCTCAGCCTACCCCCGCTGAATCAGCGAAATCGGCTAAAAACGGCCTCTGACCTGCGACCTAACGTCCTTACGTTATACAAGGCTAGGAACGCGTTTTGGAAACGCAAGGAGGGGCGAGGCATGGCGAAGTCCGCGGAATACAAGTTCGCCAACTACGACGGGCGCCTAGTCGCGTTCCCGGAGGCCGGCGATGGCAAGCTCGAAATCACCGAGGACGGCTACTGGCTTCTCCACTTCGGCTTCCGAAAGAACGTGACGGGCGATTTTGCCGAGTTCCCGTTTGTGGTCGCACCCCTTGGTGCGGATTCGACCAAGGTTCTCGTCCACGCGTTCAGCAATCCGAAATACGAGTTCGGCTTCGAGCTACCGGGAGTTCCGGCTCAGGGCTTCGTCGACCGGTTGCACGAACGCGGCCTTGCCTTCGAGCAGCTCGAGGAAAAGTATCGAGCTCGCCAGCAGCAACTCAGCGCCGGGCAATGGTGGGTACGCATCAAGCCCTACCGAATACTCCTCGGCTGTCACTACTCGGGTGCCCGCAACAAGGGGGAGTCCGGGAACCTTGACGCCACGAAGGAGGGCATCTCCTACAAGGCAGTGCTCGGGGCGAAGGTCAACATTCCCTGGAGTGTCATCCGAGACATCGAGATAAGCACGCAGAACACCAAGAGGGTGACCGCTGGTCGGGCACTGGCGATTGGAGTGTTCGCCCTCGCGGCGAAGAAGAACGAGACGTTCACCTACATCCACATCGAGGACCCGAACACGATCTGGTCCTTCGCGACAAAGGCGTCGCAGCCCAAGGTGTTGGCGGCAATGAAGCCGATCACCGATGCGTTCCACGCCCAGGTACAACCGACGCAGACCCAGGCCGCGCCCTCGGTCGCAGACGAATTGGCAAAACTCGCGCAACTGAAGCAGCAGGGTGTTCTCACCGACGAAGAGTTCGCGGCGCAGAAGGCGAAACTTCTCTCTGCCCGCGATTTTTGAACTTCCCCACTCGCGATCAATGAAATTCCCCACCCCGCGCCGGTGAGCTGAACCATCCACCCGCGGTGGTGGGCCCCCTTCGAAGCTGGCGGCGACGAAGCCATCCAGCC
>JBAVUF010000202.1:0-3428 GCA_049696635.1 Acidimicrobiales bacterium
GCAGCGGCCAGGGCCACCACCAACGTGGCAGCGGCGAGCGCGATCTTGATTCGCCTCGTGGGCCGGGCACGGGTCGGCGTCTGGACTTCCCCCATCGAGGTTCCTCCTTGTTTGAAGCTGGACGCGACCGCGTTGCGTCTCCGCGCTTCCTATGACGTCACCTACGGCATCAAGGAGGCATCGATGGAGGCAGCGCCATTTGGTAATCGCACTCGGCGAGCAGGCTTCCCAGGCATCACCATCCGTCGATGCCGAAGGGAAGCCAACCGTCGATGCCGAAGGGAAGAAGGTCGAGTATTTAGCCTTGCTGCGAGACCATGAACGCATGCGTCCGCTATCTCTCCTCATTGTGCGTCGAAGGATTCCCGGCGCGCCCGAAAGAATTGACGGGCCAAGGAAATGGGGCGTCGTGATCACCGGTCCGAACGACATGTGGCGAAAACTGCGAGATGCCGACGTTGGCGATGTTCGCCAACCCGATTTCTATCTCTATACCGGCGGCGTTTCGGTCACGAGGTAAATCGCGCGTGGGCTCGTCACCTGCGGCAATCAGTGTCAGACAGCGATGATGCTCCTCGACCTGGACAATCAGCTTGAACAACCTCTGCCGCGGAGCACAAGCTGATCCGACTCAGTCTCGCCAGCTCCCGGGAGGTGAGGACTACGACCATCGCGCAGCCGCCAATTAATGCCCGGACGGACCCTCGTGGTCCGAGGGGCCAAGGAAAGGCCCTCCGCAACAGCGTCCCTCGGAGCAGTCACGCATCGTGGTCACCATCTCCTGGTCGCCGTGATCCGATCGACATTCTGGAGGAACAGAACTCCAGCCGCCTGCCGGAACTTGTGCCGGTTCGGATGGGGCGAATGGTGGAATCTCCGTTTGCCTTTTTCCGGGGCGCCGCAGCGGTGATGGCCTCCGACCTGGCCTCGACGCCAGTCACAGGAATCGAAGTTCAAGCGTGTGGCGACGCACACCTCCTCAACTTCGGCTTATACGCCTCGCCAGAACGAACGTTGCTCTTCGACGTGAACGACTTCGACGAGACCCTTCGCGCTCCTTGGGAGTGGGATGTCAAGCGACTGGCTGCGAGCGCAACAGTGGCCGCTCGTCAGAAAGGGTACGACCAGGCGACTGCATCTGAGATCACACGCGCCGGTGTCCGCTCCTACCGAGAACGGATGGCGACGCTCGCCGAGCTGTCATCGCTCGATGCCTTCTATGCGCACGTCGACGCAGACACTGCGCTAGCCCTGTCGAAAACCGCTACAGCGAAGACTCAGACGGCGCTCGCGAAGGTCAGGAAGAACACCTCAGCACGTGCACTGAGCAAGCTCACCGTTACGAACGCCGAAGGCCTGCCTCGAATAGCCGATCAGCCGCCGATTCTTTCCCATCCTCAGGAGTTGCAAAGTGAGGAGTTCGTCCGGAAGTTCTATGAGCGGTATCGCGAGACGATCCGCAAAGACGTGCAACTCCTCCTCGAGAGTTTCCGACTCGTGGATGTTGCTCTCAAGGTCGTCGGAGTCGGAAGCGTGGGAACGCGCTGCTTCATTGCGCTGCTCCTCGACCGGAAGGGCTCGCCTCTGTTCCTGCAAATTAAGGAAGCGCAACAGTCAGTTTTGGAATCGCACTGGAAGGGAGCGAACGTCATCCAGCAGGGCCAACGGGTTGTGGACGGTCAGCTGATCATGCAGGCAGCGAGCGACGTCTTTCTTGGCTGGGCGACCGACGACGAAGGACGTCACTTCTACGTCAGGCAGTTCAGGGACATGAAGGGGTCTGCAGACATTGCCGCCCTCAGTGCCGCGGCTCTTGTCGAATATCTCGAGTTGTGCGGTTGGACCCTCGCTCGAGCTCACGTTCAGTCCGGGCACGCCGACGAGATTGCCGGTTATCTCGGCGCCGGCGAGCAATTTGACGACGCCATAACTCGCTTTGCGAAGGCTTATGCCGATCAGAACGAAATTGATTATCAAGGCCTAGTCGAAGCAACAGCCTCTGGGCGGATTGCGGCCGATCGCGGGGTCTGAAGACGATTCTCATCCGGGTCGCGGTGAGAATCGTTTCCGTACCCCCAACATCTGGGCCGACGTCTTGTGACTGCGTTGTGACCGCCTGCTGCGTATACCGGTAAGAAACGGTGAAGCGAGTCATTCGAGCCGAGGGTGATGCGGACCACACAAACCAGGAAGCTGCGTGCCGCAGGGATTGGGGTCGGGCTCGCCACAGTGGCGGCACTCCTTGGCGCTTGTGGAAATGGCGCTGCGTCCCCCGGCGTCGTGGGCGTTGGGTCGAGCGCGAGAACGACCACCACCCAGGCGCCATCCTCCGCGGCCGCGGGAACTGGCGGCAACACCACCGCGAAGTATCGAGCTGCCCTCGCCTACGTCAAATGCATGCGGGCACACGGCGTGTCGAACTTCCCCGACCCGACCAGCGATGGCCAGATCAACGTCAAATTCGCGTACGGCGGAAAGGATGGCGCGCCGGCGTCGAGCGGTATCGATCGGATGTCACCTCAGTACATCTCGGCTGATCAGACGTGCCGCCACCTCCTCCCAGGCGGGGTACCGACCCCCGCCCAGAACCAGCAGGCCCTCGCCAAGGAACTGAAGTTCGCGCAGTGCATGCGCTCACATGGCGTGTCGAACTTCCCCGATCCGACCAATGCCGGAGTTGTGCGCGACATCGGCGTCGACCAGAACTCTCCTCAATACCAGAGCGCGCAGAAAGCGTGCGACGCCCTCGTACCTGGGGTTTACTCCAAGTGAAACGGTCTGCCCGCCGCGTGGAAAAGACGTTTCCGGGCCTCTACATGCGCCTCGTGATGGCAACTGTGGCTGAGGTCTCTGGACGGTCACCTCTCAGACCGCCCCGGATGAGCTCGAGCTTTTCGGCAGCGCGTGTGTCCGCCTCCGGAAAGAGATGGCCATACGTCACAGGTGAAGGCGGACACCGCTTCCGTCAACTGCCTTTATAAGGCGAGCCGACGAACGAGGGTGAGGAGGCCCCGAAACGCCGGCTTCGTCCGTCACATCGCGGCACATTGATGTGGGGCCTGCGACGCAATTGCCGCGTCCTATAGGGCACTCACGAAAGCGCGCAACGCCGAATACACGCTCCTAGTGACGACTGGAGGATCGCGGGCGCAAATGCTGGGTTGTCGAACCGACGTGGTTGACTGAAGGCTTCAGACCCCGTCGTGCGGGGCATGAGTCCCAACGGGTGGAGGTGCCAGTGCCCGAACCCACGCAGCCCGCAGAGCGAATGGTGGTGTGCCACTTCATCGTCTCCGATGACGTCGAGCGCTCCCGGCGCTTCTATACCGAGGTACTCGGTGGCAGAGTGGTCTTCGGCCCGGAGCCGACCAATATCGCACTCGCCAACAGCTTCATCATCATCAACGGCGGTGGAGGCCCAACCGACG
>JBAVUF010000203.1:0-10694 GCA_049696635.1 Acidimicrobiales bacterium
CCCGAGGACCGCGCCGCCGATTGCGAGCAGGCCGGGTGCCGCCGCCGCCAGGGGGTTCGCGTGTGTGCCGTTGAGCGCACCTTTCGTCGCGAGCGCGAGCAGGCCTGCGACACCGAGCGCCACTCCAAAGGCGTCGATCATCACGGCCGTCGTCCCCAACCGCCGGCGGGACTCGCCTGATGCGTGGCGCCACAGCCCGTACGACGCGAGGGCCGTAGCGACGATCGCGGCGACGAACGCCGCGAGCGCGGCGACGATCGAGAGCCCGGTGATGCCGACTGATACGCCGTGATAGAGGTACGCGTCACCGAAGATCCGCATCGCTCCCCAGGCGACGAGGATGCCGATCGGCAGCGCCGCGCCGATCAGCGCTGCCGGTTCAGAAACGGCGAGCGAGAGCAGGCCCAAACGGGTGAAGCCGCGCCGGCGGGCGAAATCCGCTTCGACGCGACGCCCAGTCGCCGTCGATCGACCGAGCCCGTACAAAACAACGAGGGCGAGCAGCACGAGCTGGAGCACGATCGCGAGCACGATCGCGCTCATCAGGTTCACGTTGTGCTGCGCAGTCGCGATTATCGAAGGAAGCTGGGTCTCTACCTGGAGTTGATACTTCTTCGCGAGCGTGTTCTCGATCCGCGCGAGAGCGCCTTGCAATGCGCTCTTGCCGATCACCCACGCCTTCGGGCGCCAGGGAACGTCGGCCGAATACTGAACCTGCTCGTTCGCGGAGGCCGCGGCGAAGACCGTCGCGCGCGTCGTGACCAACGGATCGAGCACGATCGTCGCGATCGCGCCGGCGTTTGCACCGGCATTCGTCCCGACGGTGCTGCCCGAGCCGTATTGGAAGTAGTTGATGCCGCGCCAGTAAGGCGTGTTCGCCGTCGGGGGTTGCAGGTAGATCCCAACGACTCGGACCCAGGTGTGCTTCGGGCTGTTCGCGAGGCTGATGTGGATTCGGTCACCGACGTGTGCGCCGAGCGCGTTCGCGCTGCGCGCCGAGACCGAAACGGTCCCATTCTTGGTCGCGCAGACGCCTTCGACGAAGCGCAGGTGTCCGCAGATGTCGGTGCGCCACAGCAGGTCCTCGACGAAGAGGATGCGATGGTTCAGGTAACCCGTGCCGAGATCGGCGACAAAGATCGGTTTTGCAAGCAGGTTGTGGCTCGCGGTGTCCGCTGCCTGCGCGGCCTTATCGATCTCCCGTACGACCGAGGTCGGCCCGCTCGAGAGGAACAAGATGTCGGCGTTGCCGGATGGAGCGGCCGACAATGTCGACGCGAGCACCGACGTGTCGGATGACGCGAGGAAGATCGGCCCGACGGCGGCCCCGGCGATCGCCAGCGTCGCGATGACGAACAGCATGATCGACGAGCCGATCCGCCACCGCAGCGCGTGAGCGATCAGCCCGAGACGAGGCTGCACAGCCCGAATTCGCGCCCCCACGTCGGCCGACGGTACATCGCCGCGTCGTATTGCACTTCGCGTCGGGCCCCGACGGTCCCTGTCCCAGCGGCGATCGCCCGATTTTTGCGAGCTGGCACTCTCATTTTTTGTCGAGAGAAGCCCTTTGACGTGGCGGCTAATCCCCTGCGGCGACCACGATCGCAGCCGTCGTGACGGGCTCGTCCGACGAGTCACGACGCGTGCCGGCGCGGCGGCGGGCGACGGCAACGAAGATCGACAACGACACCGCGACGACGGCGCCGACGACGGTCCCCGGAACCCATCCGATCAATGCACACCCTGAAGCGAGGATTACCGCGGCGACGATCGCGCCGAGATGGCGAGCCTTCACGAATTTCGAAACCCACGCTCCGAACAGCGCCCCGGGGATGCCGCCGAGCACGACCGCAACGGTGAGGGGAACGTGCACACCGCCCACCACGAGGTGTCCGGCCGCCGCAGCGAGGACGAGCGGCACGGCCTGGACGAGGTCGGTACCGACGAGCTCGTAAGCCGACAGGCTCGGATAGATGAAGGCCAACGCGACGAGCATCAGCGTGCCTGATCCGACCGAGGTCACCCCGACCGCGATCCCACCGACGACACCGATCGCGACGGTGATCAGAGGGCGAACGATCACCGAGTCGCGGGAGGCGGCTGCAGTGCTTGTGCGCGCGTGAACGAACCGGCGCCCGATCGCTCCGGCTCCGGAAACGATGAGAAGCGCCCCGATCGCCGGCTCGAGCACCGCGTCCGCGGAGTGCGCAGGGATGAAGGCTCCCGATAGCGCGCCCGAAATGAACGCCGCCGGCACCGATCCGACGACCATCCACTTTGCGATCGACCAATTCACGACCGACCGCTTCAGGTGGACGACCGCCGCCGCCGGGCGCATGAACAACGAGGCGACGAGGTCGGTAGCCACCGCGGATTTCGCGTTCGCTCCCATGGCGAGGATGAGGATCGGGGTCAGCAGCGCACCGCCGCCGGATCCGGTGAGTCCGACGACGAGACCGACACCAAGGCCGGCGGCAAAGGCGGAAGGCGTAAAGTCCACTGAATCGGTGACTTTACTGGAGTAAGGGATTCGGCGCAACTCACAACGGCGCTCCTTGTCCACTTCGAGGGAGCGATCTCCCCAGCGGCGGACACGTCAGGCGGTTTCGAAAGACGACGAAGAGGCAGCGGTCGGTCGAGTTCACCGTGTCAAACCCTTCCCTGCCCGACAGCTGGGTACGATTCGTGCCGTTCGAATTTTCGGACGCTCCGAGATGTGGGGGGACAGACGAATCGCGGCTCAGCGACGTTGCCAGGCTCGGACACGAGAACACCGTTCGCGCACTCGACCGTTTGGTGAGTGCGCAGTTCGAACTGGGCCGACTCGTTCAACAGTCGTTGAACTTTCTGCGCGCCGACGCGCTGACGAGCGGTGCAACCGGGGAGAGCGCGGGGCGATATCGGTCCCGCTTAACACGAGGGAGGCATGAGGTGAAAGTCAATCTTCATACAAGATGGCGCCGAGGCGCCCTGGCGTTATCGCTCTGCGCGGCGGCTTCGCTCGCCGCACTGAGCGTCGCGCCGGTGGCGAGCTCAGCGGCGACACGCCGCACGGCGTCCCAAGACTCGGCATCGCAACTCGCGGCAAAGACGTCGAACTCCAAGTACGGCGGCGTCCTCTACATGCTGGGCAGCGGCGATGTCGACTACATGGACCCGAACGTCACCTACTACACAGTGGGTTACGAAGCGATGCGGATGTTCTCAAGGAGCATCCTCAACTACCCGGCGACTCCCGGAAAGACGACGGACGTCGTACCGGATCTCGCGACCTCGATGCCGACGGTGAGCGACAACGGCCTCGTATACACGGTCACGATCCGCAAGGGCGCGATGTGGAACACCAACCCGCCCCGCCAGGTGACCGGTGCCGACGCGAAGCTTGGACTGGAGCGCACCTGCAACCCGCAGGAGCCTTTCGGAGGTGTGACCGACTTCGAGTTCTTGGTTTCGGGGATGAAGAGCTTCTGCGCCGCCTTCTTGAAGGTGAAGCCGACGGTGGCGAACATCAAAGCCTTTCTCGCGTCGCACTCGATTTCCGGTGTGACCGCGGCTGGTGACACGGTGAGCTACAAGCTCGTCCACCCAACTTCGTACTTCAACGACTTGCTGGCACTGGAAGCCTTCAACCCGGCGCCCGCCGAGGACCTCAACTATCTGCCGGCAAGCGCTGCCTTCGCTCAACACACGGTTTCTGATGGGCCGTACGAGATCCAGTCGTACAACCCGACGCGCAGCATCGTCTTCGTCCGCAACCCGGACTGGAAGGCCTCGACCGATCCGATCAGCAAGGCGTACGTGAACGAGATCAAAGTGAGCGAGACCGTCAGCGCGACGTCCGTCCAGCAGCAGCTCGAGACGAACTCAACGACCGCCGAGCTCGCTTGGGGCGACACGCCGATCCCGCCTGCACAGCTCCCGCACCTGATCGCGGGTCACAACGCCCAGGTCGTGATCGGGTCGACGTACGGACTCGACCCGTACCTGCTGTTCAACCAGATGTCGCCGAACGAGAACAAGGCGATGGCGAACGTCAAGATCCGCCAAGCGATCTCGTACGCGATCGACCGCTCGGCGCTGAACAAAGATGCGGGCGGCCCGGTGGCGTCTCCGGCGCTCACCCAGCTGCTCGCGCCGTCGGCGATTGGATATTCGAACTTCGACGACTACCCCTACAACCCGTCCAAGGCGAAGTCCGTCCTCGAACCGCTCCACCTGAAGCTGAAGTTCCTCTACCAAGCGGACAACCCGACCCAGGTGAAGATGTTCCAGACGATCCAGTTCGAGCTCTCGCAGGTGGGAGTGAGCGTCTCGGGCGTCGGGGTTCCGCAGGCGGACATCTACGCCAAGTACTACGAGGTCCCGACTGTCGCCAAGGGCGGAACGTGGGATCTCGGCTTCGCGCAATGGTTCCCCGACTGGTACGGCGCGAACGACTCGGACAGCTTCTTGCAACCGACCTACGACGCGGACGCCTTCCCTCCAGCCGGTTCGGACTTCGGTTTTGAGAACGACGCGAAGGTGAACGCCTGGATCAACGAGGCCATCGTCGCCACGACGACGTCACAGGCCGCGAAGCTGTGGAGCGACGCCGACCACCAGATCATGGCCGACGCCGCGGCGTTTCCGATCAACGACCCCACCTTTGACACCTACTACGCCAACCAGGTGCACAACGCCGTCTTCGTGCCGCAGATCCAGGCGATCGACCCGACGAACGTTTGGCTCTCGCCGAGCAACCGGCAAAACGGATAAGCGGGTTCGCGAAGAGTCCTAAAAGGCGACTCGCGCTTTCGGGAAGCCTGCGCCCTCCACGGACGCAGGCTTTCCGGGCAACGCCAACAAGTAGCGTGAACGCGCTTTCTCACACGCCACGCGGTCAAGAGCAGTGGTGGGGTGGAAGTCTTCCGGGCCGTGGTGGGGGTTGATGTCGCTGTCGCTGCTCGAGGTGAACGAACTGAACGTGGCGTTCGACACGCCTGACGGTTCGGTGCGCGCGGTTCGGGACCTCTCGTTCTCCGTAGAACGCGGCCGGACACTCGGGATCGTCGGCGAGTCCGGCTCGGGCAAGAGCGTCTCGGTGCAAACAATCCTCGGACTGACCCGCGGCGCCTCGACTCGGATCACGGGCGAGGCGCTCTTCGAAGGCGACGATCTCCTCAAGATGCGTCCGGCGAAGCTGCGCGCGCTTCGGGGCGCCCGCATCGGCATGATCTTCCAGGACCCGCTCTCGAGCCTGCACCCGTACTACAAGATCGGCTGGCAGATTGTCGAGCTTCTGCGTGCCCACGACCGTTCCGTGGACCGACACTCGGCGCGGCGTCGCGCGATCGAGCTTCTCGACCTCGTCGGTATCCCCGAACCTTCGCGGCGCGTCGATGACTATCCGCACCAGTTCTCGGGCGGTATGCGCCAGCGCGTGATGATCGCGATGGCGATGGCGCTCAACCCATCGCTTCTCATCGCAGACGAGCCGACCACCGCCCTCGACGTCACTGTGCAAGCCCAGATCCTCGCTGTCCTCGAGGACTTGCAACGCAACTTCGCGATGGCGATCATCCTCATCACCCACGACCTCGGCGTCATCGCCGAAGTCGCCGACGAAGTCGTCGTGATGTACGCCGGCTCGACGATGGAACGGGCATCGCGCCGTGAGCTGTTCTACGACGCCCGCCATCCGTACACGATCGGGCTGCTGCAGTCGCTTCCGAGCTACGACGAGCTCGCAGCCTCCGGCCAACAGCCGAACGGCCTGACCGCCTCCGGAGCGACGGAACAGGAGTCCTCGTCACAGAACAGCGAGCTCGGCGCCGAGATGACGACCGGGTCCGAGGTGGCGGTCGACCCCTTCGCCCGGCGCCGCCTTTACTCGATCCCCGGCCAACCGCCGAGCTTGCTCGGACTCGCAGGTGGGTGCCCCTTCACGCCGCGCTGCATCTTCCGGATGGAACGGTGCCCACGCGAGCGCCCGCCACTTTTCACCGTCGCTCGGGAACCGATCGTCGCGATCGCCGGCCGTTCGGCACGGCTGCACGCCGAGCCGGATGTCGGTCAGCGCGACCCAACCGGCGACGGCCACGAGGCGAGCCCACATCTCTCGGCGTGTTGGCTGGAGGCGCTCGACGAAGCCGTCACGCCGGCAGGCGAGCCTCGGGCGCAAGACAGCGGCCCGACGTCCCCAATTGGTGAGACCGCAGATCGAACAGCGGAAACAAAGTGACCGAGCTCGCTGCGCCGCTCGAATCGAAGCAGAGCACCGACTGGCTCGTCAGCGCGGAGCACGTCGTGAAGCATTTCCCGGTGCGCGGTTCGCGTCGGATCGGAGCCGAGCGCGAAGTGGTGCACGCCGTCGATGACGTGAGCTTCACCGTCCGCCACGGCGAGACCCTCGGCATCGTCGGTGAGTCCGGATCGGGAAAGTCCACACTCGCGCGCTGCCTGCTCGGGCTTTACCCGGTGACCTCCGGCAAGGTGCTCTTCGACGGGCACGAAATCACTTCCCTGTCGACGCGGCGGTTGCGGCCGTTACGTCGCGAGATGCAGATGGTCTTCCAGGATCCCTACGGCGCGCTCAATCCCCGCCGCCGCGTCGGATCGATCATCGCCGACCCGCTCGCGATCCACACGAGCGACTCACGCGCCGAACGGCGGCGGCGCGTGCAGGAGCTGATGGAGCGCGTCGGTCTCAATCCGGAGCACTACAACCGCTTCCCGAACGAGTTCTCCGGCGGTCAGCGCCAACGCATCGGCGTGGCCCGCGCCCTTGCGCTTCGGCCGAAGCTCGTCGTCTGCGACGAGCCCGTGTCGGCCCTTGACGTCAGCATCCAGGCCCAGATCCTCAACCTGCTCACCGACCTGCAGGCCGAATTCGGGCTGACCTACATCTTCATCGCCCACGACCTTTCCGTCATCCGTCACGTGAGCGACCGGGTAGAGGTGATGTACCTCGGAAAGGTCGTCGAAAGCGGTCCGGTCGCCGACATCTACCTCTCGCCCCGTCATCCCTACACCTCGGCGCTGCTCGCGGCGGTGCCGGTCCCCGACCCCGACTACGTCGATGCGAAGCGACGAATCGTGCTCACCGGAGATCTGCCGTCCCCGATCCACCCGCCCCTCGGCTGCCGCTTCAACTCCCGCTGCCCTCGCGCCACAGAAATCTGCCGTACCGAGGAGCCGGTACTGCAACCCCAGCTGGGCGATCCGCCCGGGCACGTCGCCGCATGTCACCACCCGCTTTTTGACGGAGAGAGCCTCGAACCAGCCCGCGCGGTGGGCTCGGCGACGACATCGATTGAAACGGGCGCGCCGCCCGCCCAAGGGAACGGGCGATGACCGACCGCTCGATCGACCCGGCGTCGCTTGAACTCAAAGTCGGCGCGCTCGGCGCCCTCGTCGCCGACGACTTGGGGCTCTTCGATGCCGAACTCGGGGGGCGCCCAGCGCAAAGGGAACGGCGGGTCGAGGCGCGCAGTCCGACGCGTCTCGCCCTCGAGCGCCTCGTACGCGACCGGGCAGCGATGATCGCCCTCGGTGTGGTGATCCTTATCGCTCTTCTGGCGATCTTCGCGCCCGTCGTCGCCATCTTGACCGGCCACCCGCCGAACACCCAGTACCAGAACGGACTTAGTCTCGACGGCCTTCCCGAACCCCCCTCCGCGCACTTCCTCCTCGGCACCGACTCGTTGGGGCGCGATCTCCTCGTACGGATCGCCTACGGCGCGCAGGTATCGCTCCTCGTCGGCGTCGTCGCGACCCTGCTCACCGTCGCGATCGGAGCGGTTATCGGTCTGCTCGCTGGTTACTTCGGTGGGATCGTCGACACCGTTCTGTCCCGCCTCGTCGACATCATGCTGGCGATCCCGTTCCTTTTGTTCGCGATCTCGCTCGCCTCGGTCGTCTCGATCACACCGCTGCACTTCGGACCGATCATCCTGCATCAAGGCATCGCGATCGTGATCCTCGTGATCGGCATCTTCTCCTGGTCGACCGTGGCGCGCATCGTGCGTGGCCAGGTGTTGGCGATACGAGAAAAGGAGTACATCGAGGCGGCACGCTCGCTCGGCGCGCCAGCGTGGCGGGTGCTCCTCGTCGACGTCGTGCCGAACGTCGTCGCGACGATCATCGTCTACGCGTCGCTGCTGATCCCCTTGAGCATCGTCGCCGAGGCGACGCTTTCGTACCTCGGCGTCGGCATCCCGCCGCCCACCGCCGACTGGGGGTCGATGATTGCCGACGCCCAGGGGTACTACCAGGAGGCCTGGTGGTATGTGCTCTTCCCGAGCCTGGCGCTTTTGATCACGACGGTCGCGTTCAACGTCCTCGGCGACGGGATCCGCGACGCGTTCGACCCTCGCGCCAGCCGGTTGATCGCGGAAAAGCAATGACCCGCTTCCTCGCGCGCCGGGTGGCTCTCGGAGTGTTCGTGATGTTCTTCGTCACGGTGATCGTGTTCCTGATCTTTTACGTCGGGCCCGGTCCGGCCTTCGTCGCCCGGGCCCTGGCGGGGCGCGAGGCACTGCCGTCGACCGTAAATCTGATCGCCAAACGGCTCTTGCTCAACCGCCCGTGGTACGTGCAGTACGGCCACTTCGTGTCGCAACTCGTGCGCGGCAACCTCGGATACGACTACTACCACGGCGAGTCGGTGAACTCGATCATCTCCCAGGCCTTCCCGATCACGCTTTCGCTCGTGATCGGAGCGGCGGTGATCTGGTTCACGATCGGCGTGCTCTCCGGCGTCGCCTCAGCGGTGCGGCCACGCTCTCTGCTCGACCGCGTCTTCACTGTGCTGGCCCTCTTCTTCTACTCGATGCCCTCGTTCGTGCTCGGCCTCTTGCTGCTCGAGCTGCTCTATTTCGAGCTGAGCTTGCACGGACTGCACTGGTTCCCGGCATCGGGATACGTCTCGCCGACCCAGAGCGTCTTCGGGTGGGCGCAGCACCTGATCCTCCCGTGGATCACGCTCGCCCTCGTCTCGGCGGCGGCCTACACGCGCCTCACGCGCACTTCGATGCTCGACGTGTTGGGCGAGGACTACATCCGCACGGCACGCGCAAAGGGACTGCGGGAGTCGCGGATCACCTTCCGCCACGGGCTTCGCGCCGCACTCGCGCCGGTGATCACCCAGCTCGGCATCGATACCGGGACGCTGTTCGGTGGAGCGGTCATCACAGAGGTCGTCTTCGGCCTCCCCGGGCTCGGCTATACGGCCGTCCAGGCGATCACGAATCAGGACCTGCCCGTCATCATCGGCGTCGTCGTCGTCACCGCTGCCGCCGTCGTCGTCGCCAACCTGCTCGTCGACATCGGTTACGCGATGCTCGATCCTCGCGTCCGGCTGCACTGATCCGAACCGCGAAGGCGGCGAGCCTCAGTCCCTATAACGGGAAAGGGATCTGCAGACCCGCGCCGATCGACGCGCCGCTCAGACCGGCGAGAAGTCCGACTCCTCGAACGGGCCGACGAGCGCCAAGACGCGCTCGCTCTCGAGTACCTCGCCCGCCAGCTGCGCGACCTCTTCGAGGCTGACTGCGTCGAACCTGGCGAGCTGATCGTCGACGCTCGGCACCTCGTCCAGCAACAGCAATCCCGTTGCGATGCGCGACATGCGCGTGCCAGAGTCTTCGAGCCCAAGCCAGGTGTCGGCGTGAACATGTCCCTTCGCACGTACGAGCTCGCCCTGTGTCACGCCCTTCGCGGCGATCAGATCGAGCTCTTCGACGATGAGTTCGAGGACCTCGTGGACGCGATCGGGCGCGGTGCCGACGGAGATGGCGAGCGCGCCCGAGTCCGCGAAGGCCATCCGATCGGAGACCACCGAGTAGGCGAGGCCGCGCTCTTCGCGGATCGACTGGAACAATCGCGACGAGATTCCACCGCCAAGGATGTGGTTGAGCAGTGAGAGCGCGTAGCGCCGCGACGAGCGAAGGTCGAGCGCGCGCATGCCGAGCACCATCTGTGCCTGCTCGGTGTCGCGAGTCGTCACGTCAAGACGCCGCAGTTCTTTGGACGGCGCGACGCGCTGCGGCGCTCGCCCGCCGACCTCCCCCGCGAAGCGCCGTTCGATGCCTTCGGCGATCGCGGTGTGGTCGATGTCGCCCGCGGCGGCGACGACGAGGTTCGCCGGCCTGTAGTGCTCAGACAAAAAGGCCCGGATCTCGTCGACGGTGACGTTCGTGATCACCTCGGGCTCACCGAGAACCTCGCGCCCGAGCGGGTGGCCCGGGAAGCACGCCGCGGCGAAACGCTCCTGAACGACGTCCGCCGGCTCGTCGCGGTGCATGAGCACCTCTTCCAAGATCACCTGGCGTTCGGAGTCGACCTCGTCCGAGCGCAGCGCCGGCTGCCAGAAGATGTCCGACAAGATGTCGAGGCCGAGGTCGACGTCGCTCGCCAGGGTGCGGACGTAAAAGGCCGTGAACTCCTTCGTCGTGAAGGCGTTCATGTCACCGCCGACCGCGTCGATCTGCTCGGCGATCGAGCGCGCCGAACGCGTCGGTGAGCCCTTGAACAACAGGTGCTCTAAGAAGTGCGAGATCCCCGCTTGCGGTGGGGATTCGTCACGCGACCCCGTCCCGACCCAGAACCCGGCGCACGCCGAGCGGACGTGCGGCATCGCCTCGGTGACGAGGCGGATGCCGCTCGGCAGCGTCGAGATCGAGACCTGTTCGCGCCCCGCGGTCACGGGGCGCGAC
>JBAVUF010000204.1:0-1959 GCA_049696635.1 Acidimicrobiales bacterium
TCAGACCGGACTTCAGCGTCTATCCCTTCGTTCGAGCGCCTCTCGAGGACTCGATAGCCCGCTGACCAGCGCGTTCACCTTCCCAAGCGTCCGTTTCGTTGGTGAAATGTAGGGGCGACATATCCGCGACTCGTGCGGCCGCACAGGGTATTGTGCTGGGCGATGTATGTGAAACGGACGATGCGCAAGCGGGGCGACAAGTCCTACACGTATCTCTCCCTCGTCGAAGCAGTGCGCATCGACGGCAAGAACACCCAAAAAGAGCTCTTCCGCCTGGGCGAAGTCGGCGAGCTCGAGCGCACAGGGCAGCTCGACCGGATCGTCTCCGCGCTGTCCACCTACACAACAAGGCACTTCTGCGCGACCGACGAGCTCGAGGGTGCGGGCGCGCCCTCCTATGGCGCCACCGCGGCGATTGCCACCTACTTCGACCGGCTCGGGCTTCGCGCGCACTTCGACGCCGCCGGCGCGAAGAGCCGCCACCAACACCTCGCCGACACAGTGTTCGTGATGGTCGCGAATCGGCTCTGCGATCCGGCATCGAAGCGCCGCACGATCACGGAGTGGCTCTCGCAAGTCGCGTTGCAAGAAAGCGTGCACGCACCGGAGCTCGACCAGTGCTACCGCGCGCTCGACGCGATCGCCGACAACAAGGACGAGACCGAGAAGGTCCTCTATTCGCGCCTCACGGACTTGTCGAACTTGGACTTGCGCCTCGCCTTATACGACTTGACCTCGACGTACTTCGAGACGAACAGCGGACCGACGCAGGCCTTTTCCTCCCGCGCCTACGGCTATTCCCGTGACCACCGCAGTGACCGCCCCCAGGTGGTGATCGGGCTTTTGCTCACCGGGAACGGGATCCCGATCGCTCATTACGTCTTCCCCGGCAACACGAGGGACTCATCGACACTGAAAGAGGTGATGGCCGACTACCAGATGCGATTTGGCGTCGGCAAGATCGCGCTCGTCTGTGACCGCGGCCTCATCTCCGAGCAGAACTTGGAAGACGTGGCATCGGCCGGCTTCGACCACGTGATGGCGACGCGACTCCACCACGACGAGGACGTCGCGGCCGTCTTGGAGGAAGCTGCCGGGAAAGAAAGCGACTGGACGAAGGTGGCCGGAGTTGTCGGCACTTCGTGTTGCGAGGTGATGCGATCGGGTAGGCGCTTCGTCGTCGTCTCCTCCGAACAACGCAAACAACGGGACGACCGCCGACGCGAACAACTCTTGTCACGGACCGAGGAAAAGCTCATTTTGCTCGCGGATCGCGTGCGATCCGGAAAGCTTGTCGACCCGGCGAAGATCGGCGCCGCGGCTGATCGCATCCTTCGCGACTCGGGAGTCGGACGGTGCTTTTTTGTGACGATCAAACAAGGCGTGTTCTCATGGCGCTTCGACGAGAAGACGCTCGCGTATGAAGAGCACCTCCTGGCCGGTCGCTACGTGCTCGTGACATCGCTTTCAAAAGAGGAGGCGTCGGCACCGGTCATCGTCCGCCACTACAAGATGCTGCAAAGTGTCGAACGGCGCTTTCGCGTGATGAAGGACTTCTTGGGACTGCGCCCGGTCCACCACCGGCTCGAAGAACGCGTCCACGCTCACATCGCGTTGTGCGTGATCGCGGCGGTGATCGAAGCGGTGATGGCAGAGGATCTCTCGGCCGCGCAGGTGCACGACCCCGACCTTCCCGAACAGACGATGTCTCCGCGTCGCGCGCTCCAAGAGCTCGGGAAGATCCGCCAGCACCAGCTGCGCGCCGGAAAAGAGATCGAGGTCGTCGACAAACCGGACAGGCTTCAGCGCGCGATCCTCGACGCGTTCCACGTCGAGGACTCGGGCTGGGGGAAGGTCAAGCTCTCCTGAACGGCCCCGATACGCACCGCGTAGGGACAAACTCAGCCTGTCGCGCCCTCGCTACCAGCACCTTCGCGAATCAGGCGCTGAAGTCCGGTC
>JBAVUF010000205.1:0-13988 GCA_049696635.1 Acidimicrobiales bacterium
GCCCGCTCCGGCGAATCGTCCGCGACGCCGGCACGTTCGAGGAGCTCGATCGCGTCCGTCGGAGTCGCGACCCGCACACGTGAGGCGTCGATCGCCGCGTTGCGGGCAATGGAGTTCATCCACGAGACCACCGACCCCCGACGTGAGTCGTAGGTGCGGGCGTGACGCCACGCCCGCACAAAGGTGAGCTGCGCCACGTCCTCGGCGGTGTGGCCGTCGCCGAGAACGGCGACAGCGACGCCGAAGACTCTCGCTTGGAAGCGGCGGACGAAGGCCAGGGTGCTCTCTTCGTCGCCCGCCTCGAATCCCGCGAGCAGAGCCTCATCGGTGAGCTCGCCGACGGGGAGCCGCTCGCGGGGCACGCAGAAAGATACGGCGCGGGAACTGGACTGCAGATCGGCGTTCAATACCCGTAGCCGCCACCACCGCCACCCGAGGACTGCTTCTGCGCGACGGCTCCGCTCGGGTGCATCCCCCTCCACGTGCCGCCGAACGCGACCGCATCCTCACCGGTCGCGACCCCCGACTTCGTGTCGCCGACGTAGGTGTACAGCGGCCAGTGGTTGTAGGTCACTACCTCCTTGCCATTCGGGGCCTTGATCTTGCCGAGCAGCGCCTTTTTCACACCGGAACCCGCGACGACCGATCCGTCGGCGACGAGCGGCGGCCAGTACTTCTGGCACGCGCTCGAACAGCTGACCTTCGAGTGCTTGTCGGCCGAGAGGACGTACAACGTCCTACCCGCGCTGTCGACGAGAACCGTGCCGACGCCTGTCACGCTCGCCGCGTGGATCTTGGTGGTCATGGCCGCGTGGCGCGTGTGACGCGGGCCGGCGCCGGACGACGTCACGCCGACGAAGGCGAGTCCGAGCGTGGCGAGAGCGACCAGCATGGCCGCGGTGGAGACACGAATTCGCGACGATGCTGCGTATTCGCGGAATCGCTGACTGGATGCCTGCGTCATTACCCCTCGATTCGAGATCGGCTGTACCCGTCGAATGGAACTACGGCGCTTGCCGCTCGTCGGATTGGAGACGGGGTCCATCGCGGGGATTCGAGGTCAAATGGCGCCGCCAATCGTGTCCGAGTCGCTGCGGCGGGGCGACAAGAACCGGTGCCCAGCCGAGCGACCGCGGGACCCGGGTGACTTAGCGGTTCCCAGCACCTGAACACCCAACGCGGTCGCGCCGGTCTGCCGCGCCTGCCGCCTATTTGAATCGAACGTACGTATGGGGTATCGGGTTAACTACACCGACTCCCACGGGTTGCGGTGGCGAGGTGGTCGACGCCGTCGTCACCACAAGATGTCGTGGGCAGGTGTACTCAGCCAGATAGCCCGTACGTACGTTCGATTAACGTACCCGTCAGTGGTCGATTCATTCCGATGGCGGTTGACGGGAGCAGAAGACGAGGCTCCCGCTCTTTTCGATCCCGATGCCGACCTCGAGCGACGGGTCGGAGTCGGTGAGTACCGCGGACTCACGTTCTACGAGGTAAACGCGAAACGGATCATCAACAAGGTCCCCGGCGAAAGCCGCATGCCGTTTCGCTACACGATCAACGCCTACCGAGGTTGCTCGCACGCGTGCCGGTATTGCTTTGCTCGACCGACACATGAGTACCTCGGGTTCGACATCGCTGAGGATTTTGACTCACGCATCGTCGTCAAGGTGAACGCCGTCGCGCGAGCTCGCGCCGAGCTTGCCTCGCGAAAATGGCGTGGCGATTCGATCGCGATGGGGACGAACACGGATCCCTACCAGAAGGCCGAAGCCCGATATCACCTCACGCGCGGACTGATTGAAGTGCTCGCCGATGCGAGAAATCCCTTCAGCATCCTCACGAAGTCGACGCTCGTGCTGCGCGATCTCGACGTGTTGCGTGCGGCACGCAACCGCGCCGAAGTCGGGCTCAGCATCTCGATCGGAACGCTCGACACCGACGTCTGGCGTCTCCTCGAACCAGGTACCCCGCCACCGAGGGGACGCCTCGAAGCTGTACGAAAACTCAATGCCGCCGGCATTCCCTGTGGTGTCCTCATCGCGCCGGTCGTGCCCGGGCTGTCAGATGACGACGAGCACTTAGAAGAGACCGCGCGCGCCTGCAAGGACGCGGGCGCGACATCAGTTCACGCGATCGCGCTCCACCTACGACCGAAGGTTCGCGAGCACTATCTCGGCTTCCTCGCCGACCGGCGGCCGGATCTCCTCAAGCTTTACCGGCAGCGGTTTCCGACCGGTTCTTATCAACCGGCGGAGGCACAAAGCCGCATCGCGGCAACCGTCGCGCGCGCATTCGGCGATGCGTCCCCACGCGGCAGCTCCGAAGCTCCACCCCCGACCCCCGCGATACGCGCGATTGATGAGATCGCGCAGCTGCAACTCTGGGGAACGCGTTCGTGAAAGGTCTGACGAGAGGCGGGGCGACTTCGCTGTCCGAGCGGCGGCCAGCCCCCGCTCCGCAAATGGACGCCTGCTACGCCCCGCTCTCGAGGGTTTCCTTGATCGCCCTCAGCCCGGCCGACATCAGCTCGCCGATCCTCGCCGCCTGGTCGTCTGGGAGGACATCGGTAATCCACACGAAGCTGCACTGACTGTCGCTCACCGGGACGATCTGGGCTGAGGCATTGTGGTGATCGCTCGGGATCGGACTCTCGTAGACCGTGTAGGCCAGGCGCATCGCCCCGTCGTCGAGACCCACCAGTCTCTCGCGGGCAACCGCGCCGGTGAAGAAGGTCAGCTCCCTCTCGCTTTCACCCACGATCGTCGTCGTCGAGACGAAACCACGGGCGAGGCGCTCGTGGACCGCGCCGAAATCGCGGAGCGATGCCCAACATCGTGCCGCAGGAGCGTCGACCAACACTTCTTTGATGACCGATGCCATGTGATGCGGACTCCCTCCTGCCATGCTGTTCCGTCGCTCGGCAAGCTCGTCCGCGGCCCTGCCGGATCGCGAGGGTGGCCGCAGCTTGTTTTGCAACTTTGACCCTGGCCTGGTCGGTCGTGAGCATCCTGACCGACCAGCGGTCAGCTTCCAAGCATCCAAATCTGGGACGCAGCTCGCAAAGCGAGCGTGCGACGGACTCATCATCTCTTCGGCCGTTGGCGATCAGGCGTCGCGGCTCAACAACGATGAGCCGCCGATGACGAGCAGACCCGCGACGTAAGCGCAAAGTACGCCGAATCCGAGCCAGGGAGAAAAGGACTCCGGATTCGGGTGGACGGAAGTGAGCGCAGCACCGATGTTGTCTGGGAGGAAGCGCCTCAACGACATCTCGAGCGACTGGGGGAACGCCTGCACGATCAGCGGCAGGACGAGCACCACCCCAACCAGCGCGCTGATCGCGCCGGCCGTGTGCCGAATGATGATCCCGAACCCCAGGCCCATCAGACCGAGCAGGGTCACGTACAGCCCAGCACCGATCACCTGGCGGAGCGCCCCCGGTGTCGCCAACGTGGCGTGGATCGCCGGGTGCGTGAGGAACGCTTGACCGACAAAGAAGGAGACGAAGGACACCGCCTCTGACACGATGAGAGCGAGCGCGGCGAACACCGCCACCTTCGAGATCAACACCCCGACTCTTCTCGGTGTCGCCGTCAGCGTGGCACGGATGGTCCCAGTCCCGTACTCGGAACTGATCGCGAGCACTCCGAGCACGCCGATCGCCAATTGGGCAAACGCCATGCCGATCAGGCTCGTCTGGGTCGGATCGAAACCGACGGATGACGTGGGCTTCCAGTGCGCACGGGTTTCCGCGGTAGCGATGATGCTCACCCCGACTCCCAAGAAGAGAGTCAACCCGATCGCCCAGGCCGTTGAACGGACAGTGCGCAGCTTCGTCCACTCAGAGGCGAACAATCCGCGCAGTTTGTATTGACCCGGTCGCGCCGCGTTTGTCGGCAACGCGACATCGAGCGTCGTGGTGCTCACGCCTTTGCTCCTTCCTTGATTGCGGCGCTTTCGCTGCCGCGGTACTCGATGCTTTTTTCCGTGAGTTCCATGTATGCATCTTCAAGCGAGGCAGTCTGTTGCGAGAGCTCGTAGAGCACGATGCCCGCGCGCGTCGCCAGGTCTCCGATCTCACGGTCGGCGAGTCCGCGCACCGACAGCGAGCCGTCGTCTTCACTGAGAGTCACGGCGCCATTCGATTCGAGCAACTCGCGCAGCCGATTGATCTCCGGCGATCGAACGCGGACGAAATTCTGTGAGCTCTTGCCGGTCAGCTCCTCGATCGAGGCTTGAGTGATAAGGCTGCCCTTGCCGATGACGACCACCTCTTCTGCTGTCAGCGCCATCTCGCTCATCAAGTGGCTCGAGACGAACACCGTGCGGCCCTGGCGCGCCAGGTTCTTCAGGAGATTGCGCACCCAACGAATACCGTCGGGATCGAGTCCGTTGACCGGTTCGTCGAACAGCAACACGCCCGGGTCGCCTAACAGCGCGGCCGCGATCCCGAGGCGTTGGCTCATCCCAAGTGAGAACTTGCCGGCGCGCTGATCGGCGACAGAACTCAGGCCGACCAAGTCGAGGACCTCGTCGACGCGCTGTTTCTTGATCCCATTCGTCTGGGCCAGCATCCAAAGGTGACCCCGTGCCGATCGGCCGGGGTGAATCGCCTTCGCCTCGAGCAGCGCTCCGACCTCGTACAACGGCCAGCCGAGGCTCTGGTACGAACGCCCGTTTACCTTCGCCGCGCCAGAATTCGGCGCGTCGAGCCCGACCACCATCCGCATCGTCGTCGACTTGCCCGAACCGTTGGGACCGAGAAACCCGGTCACCTTTCCGGGCCGAACGGTGAAACTGAGGTCGTTGACGGCACGTTTGTCGCCGTAGATCTTGGTCAAACTCCGTGCTTCGATCACGGTGCTCCCTTCTGTCACTTCACCGCGCTCATGATCGAAGATCGCGGACAACAATTCGTCCGACGAGGGAATCTTTTCTCGGTCCGTCGAAAGGGGTACTTCGGGCGAATCGTTGGCGCCCATTTACAACCTGAGATGTACGCGTGAGACCTTCCGGCGCCTGACGACTTCCGCTGATCACATCGGTAACGTCACGCGGTGATGGAGGATGCCGACCTCGACCCGGTGCAGCTGAAGCGGCCGTTCTTTCACAATCTGCAACCCGAAACGCTGCAACGGATCGACTACGCGGTGGCAATCGTCCTTTTGGCGGCGAGTCTGCCGCACGCCTTTTCCCCGGGCGGATACGGCACGCAGGTGTCGGGGCGCGTCCTCGGACTCGCGCTCGGCGCGGCAATCCCAATTGCCATGCGACGACGGTGGCCGGTGCCGGCGCTCGCGCTCGCCACGGTCTCCCTGAGCGTGGCAACCGGAATCGGCCAGTCCTTCGCTCCGGATCCGTTTATCGCTGTCCCGATGTATCAGGTAGCAACGGTCAGCGAACGGAGACGCTCCGTTCCCGCTCTCGCCCTCGCGTCTTTGGCGCTGTTGGTGGCGGCGGCCGTTGGAACGGCCACCCACCCAGGAGAAGGGAACGCTACCTTCAGCGTGTTGGCGGCGGTAGCGGCGTGGTTCGTCGGCGACAGCGTGCGCGAGCGTCGCATCTACCTCGCCGGGCTCGTCGAGCAAAAAGAGCAAAAGGCGCGCGAAGAGCGTGAGCGTGCCCAGCGCGGCGTAGCCGAGGAACGCCTGCGGATCGCCCGCGAGCTGCACGACGTCGTCGCGCACAGCCTGAGCGTGATCGCCGTGCAGTCAGGCGTCGGCAGCCACGTCATCGACGAGCACCCCGAGCAGGCGAAGCAAGCCCTGATAAATGTCGGGAACACCAGCCGTAGCGCGCTCGACGAGCTCCGGCGGATGCTCGGAGTGCTGCGCCAAGAGGACCCCCAACTCGACCTGACACCGGCACCGGGTATCGCCGAGCTCCCATCGTTAATCGACCAAGTTCGCGCCACGGGTCTGAATGTCGAGACCCGCATCGACGAAGCGGCGGTCCAACGGATCCCTCCCCTTGTCGAGCTCGCCGTCTATCGCATCGTGCAAGAGGCGCTCACCAACGTCGTCAAACACGCGAGCGCGCAAACCGCGACGATCGAGATCCGCGGCGAGCGTAACGAGCTCGTCGTTGAGGTCACAGATGACGGCCGAGGCAGCCTCGTTCCCTATCACTCCGCTCCCGCCGAGCATCACGGCATCGTCGGGATGCGCGAGCGAACGGCACTGTTCGAGGGATCCTTGGCAGCTGGACCCCGACCAGGCGGCGGCTGGCGAGTGCTGGCCCGGATCCCCCTCAAGACCGCCGCGTGACGACCACCGTTCTCATCGCCGACGACCAGGCGCTCGTGCGCGGGGCGTTCTCCGTGCTCGTGAACTCTGCGGAGGATCTCACCGTCGTCGGTGAGGCTTCGACCGGAAAAGAAGCGGTGGATCTCGCGGCTTCGACTCACCCGGATGTCATCTTGATGGACATCAGAATGCCGGACTTAGACGGGATCGAGGCAACGAGTCAGATAGTCGCCACACAAGAAAGCGGTGGGACTCGAGTCCTGATCCTCACGACCTTCGATCTCGACGAATACGTCTACCGTGCCCTACGCGCCGGCGCGAGCGGTTTTCTGCTGAAGGACACGCCCCCCGCTCAGCTACTCGAGGCGATTCGAGTGATCGCGGCGGGGGACGCATTGTTGTCTCCACGCATCACCCGCACCTTGATCGAGCAGTTCACCCGGCGCCGTCCGGTCACGAGCGCATCTCCGGCCGCGCTGTCGCGCCTTACACCGCGCGAAATGGAGGTGCTGACCTTGGTTGGGAAGGGACGCTCCAACGCCGAGATCGCGGCGGATCTTCACATGAGCGTGGCAACGGCAAAGACCCATGTCTCGCGCGTTTTGACCAAGCTCGGCGGAAGAGACCGCGCCCAACTTGTCGTTTTCGCTTACGAATCCGGCTTGATGGACAGCGAATAGGCGCGGCATATTCACGCTGGTCCACTCAGCTCAGCGGAGGGAGTGGGATTCGAACCCACGGTACGCATGCACGCACAACGGTTTTCGAGACCGCCCGATTCGGCCGCTCTCGCATCCCTCCGGGCGGCGAGGCTAACCGAACCTCGGGTCCCTCAGATCGGGCCGGGCATCGATCCCGCCCGTCCACGACCGAAGAAGTCGGTGAGCATTTGCGCGCAATCCGCCTCGAGCACGCCACGGCTGATCGGGACTTCGTGATTGAGCCGTGGGTCAGCAAGCAGGTTGTAGAGCGATCCGCAGGCACCGGCTTTCGGATCAGTGGCGCCGAAGACGAGCCGGGCGACGCGGGCGAGCACGAGCGCACCGGCGCACATCGCGCACGGTTCGAGCGTTACGACGACGGTGCATTCCCCGAGTCGCCAACTCGAAAGTTCTCTGGCGGCGGCGCGAAGCGCAATGATCTCCGCGTGGGCGGTCGGGTCCTGCGCGCGTTCGCGTTCGTTGTGCGCCTTCGCGATGACAGAACCATCGTGGATTACAACCGCACCGATCGGGACATCGCCCGCGGCTGCGGCGTAGCGCGCTTGTCCGAGTGCGATTCGCATCGCATCTTCGTCAGCGATCGCCTCGCTCGCCATCACGCGGCATTCCTTTCGGGGTGGAGTGGGTGGCTGGCGGAGGAGGTGGGATTCGAACCCACGGTCGGTTGCCCGACACACGATTTCCAGTCGTGCCGATTCGGCCGCTCTCGCACCCCTCCGAGCAGGCCGAAACGCTACCGTGTTGCTTCCGTGCGCCCGCGAGCGCAACGGCTGGGTTCTGCGCGACGGGACCCCGTGAACCGAGTCAGGGTCGGAAGGCAGCAGCTCTCAGCGGATCGCCCCGGGTGCCGCAGGCGACCTGGCCGTTGCGCCCGCGGGCGCGCGGCTCCGGAGGACGAAGAGCTACGTGCCCGTAGATTGTCGCCGTGCCGCGCCACCCTTCGCGAACCGCCGAGCTCGTGACCGAAGATCGGCCGTACCAATCCCTCTATCGGCGCTTCCGCCCGCAGACCTTCGCCGAGGTGCGCGGCCAGGTCCATGCCACCCGGGCCCTGCGCAACGCCGTCCGTGATGGTCACACGACACACGCGTATTTGTTCTCCGGCGCTCGCGGCACCGGAAAGACCTCGACCGCACGGATCCTTGCAAAGGCGCTGAACTGCGCCGCCCCGGTGGACGGCGAGCCCTGCGGAGCCTGCGATTCCTGTCTCGCGATCGCCGACGGCTCGTCATTCGATGTCCATGAACTCGACGCGGCGTCGAATAACGGAGTGGACGCGATGCGTGACCTCGTCGCCCGAGCCTCACTATCGACCCCGGGCCGATGGAAGGTCTACATCGTCGATGAAGTGCACATGCTCTCGAACGCGGCCTCGAACGCGTTGTTGAAGACGCTCGAGGAACCGCCGGATCACGTCGTCTTCGTGCTCGCAACCACCGACCCTCAGCGCGTCCTTCCGACGATTCGCAGCAGAACGCAGCACTTCGAATTTCATCTCATTGACGAAAGCGAGCTTGCGTCACTCGTCGGCGACGTCGCCAAGACCGAGGGCCTCGAGATCGATGCCGGGAAGATCGCGTCGGTCGTCCGACGCGCCCGCGGTTCGGCGCGAGACGCGCTTTCGGTGCTCGATCAGATCGCCGCCGGCGCGGAGACGACAGACGACCAAGCTACGCTCGCGGATGTCGTCGCGTGCCTCGCGCGAAGTGACGTTGGCGGGACGATCGCCGCGCTCGACCAGGCGGTGCGCGCCGGACGCGACCCCGCGCAGCTCGCGGTCGACCTCATCGAACGCCTGCGTGCAGACTTCCTCTCGCTCGTCGGAGCGAATTCGGTCGGTGTCGCACCCGCGGAGTCGGAAGAAGTCCTCGCCGAACTGGGTGCCGCGCGGTGCGTGCGCGCGATGGACCTGATCGGCACCGCATTCGCGACGATGCGCGACGCGCCCGACCCTCGGGTCTCACTCGAAATCGCGTTGCTGCGCGCGGCGCGACCCGATGCCGACAGGTTGGCGGACGCCCTCTTCGACCGTCTCGAACGAGTCGAACGCCAGGTCGAGGAGTTGCGCTCCGGGGTTCTCGTCCACGAGACGCCTGACATTCCCGCCCCAAGGTCGCGTCCGCGCGCGCCGGTTGCCAATGTGGTTTCGGAGGAGTCCACGCCGCACGTCGCCGTGACGAAGGTCCCGCCGGTTGACGCTGAACCGTCTCGCGACACGTCGCTTGCGAGTGAACCCGCCGGCGGCGCGGCATCCGGACCAGCACCGAGTAGGGACGACCTCGTCGCGGCATGGGGAGACGAGATCCTTCCAAGGCTGCGGCCGAAGCTGCGGGCGATCTACCAGGTGGGCCGGTTCGTCGCAGCCGACGACGCCGGCGCGGTGTTGGCGCTGCCGAATCAGGCCCACCTCGACCACGCCGAACCGCTTTGTGACGAGATCTCTGAAGTGTTGAGCCGCCATTTCGGCCGGCCTGTCGCGGTTCGCCTCGTCACAGAATCCGCGCCCGAAGCACAACTGGAGCGGACATCGGCGACGCGACGAGTTGACGGCACGGAGCGGCGCGAGACCGAATCGCACGACGATAACGAAGAGGAAGCGCTCGTCGCCGAGGCACGCGCCGCCAGCGGCGAGGACCGGCAACCGACCGCCACCGACGAGAGGCTGAGCGGTCTCGACCTCGCCGAAGATCGGCTGCTCGAAGCCTTCCCCGGTGCCGAGGAGGTCTAGATGGCGTCGCCGTTCACAGAGAACCTGCTCGAGAAGATCTCCGCCATTCAGCGACAGATCGACAGCCAAGCGTGGCTGCCCACGGATGCAACCGTGCTTGGCGTGGCGGAGAACGACGCGGTACTCGTCCGAGTTCACGAAGACGGCACTTTGACGACGGTCGAGATCCATCCGGACGTCGTTGATCCGCTCCGGGTTGGAGAGTTGGAGCGACTGGTCGCCGCCGCCGTGCAGGATGCGTCCGTTCGCCTCCGCGAGCTGCGCACGGAGCGGGTGACGGCGGCGATTCGGACGATGATCGATGACCTCTTCGTCCCCGCTCTCGCTGGGGAGCGCTGAGGGTCGAATGCCACTCTTCGACGCGCCGATCCAAGACCTCGTCGACGAGCTCGGCCGACTGCCCGGCATCGGACCGAAGTCGGCGCAACGGATCGCCTTCTACCTGTTGCGCGTCATGGACGAGGATGCGCTTCGCCTTGCGCGGGCGATTGTCGAGGTGAAAGAGAAAGTTACGACGTGCCCGGTCTGTTTCAACATTGCCGTCGGTGACCAGTGCACGATCTGTGCCGACCCGTCGCGTGACTCGTCGTTGCTCTGCGTCGTCGAAGATCCGCGCGACGTCGTCGCCGTCGAACGGGCGAGCTCGTTCCGCGGCCGGTACCACGTGCTCGGAGGGGCGCTTTCTCCGATCGAGGGCATCGGTGCCGAGCAGCTCCACATCAAAGAGCTCCTCGAGCGGGTTGAGAACGACCACGTCCAAGAGGTCATCATCTGCACGAATCCGAATCTCGAGGGCGATACGACTGCGATGTACCTGGCGAGGGCCCTCAAGGATTACGGCCCGAAGGTGACCCGGCTCGCAAGCGGGATCCCCGTCGGCGCCGATCTCGAGTACGCCGACGAACAAACCCTCGGGCGTGCACTCGACGGTCGCCGGGCACTCGACTCGTAGCGACCTTCGAAGCACGGCTCCGGCCCAGGTAGCCTCTTCCTCCATGTCAGAGGCCTCTGGCAGTCTGCGCGCCCAACGACTCGAGGACCTCGCCCGCCGCAAGCTCGAGGCGAGCCGTCCCGGCACCGAACGCGCCATCGAAGCCCAGCAACAAAAGGGCAAGATGACGGCGCGCGAGCGCGTCGAGTACCTGCTCGATCCGGACTCGTTCCAAGAGGTCGACGCGCTCGTCCGTCACCGCGCGCACGGCGTCGGGCTCGACGACGTCCGCCCGTACACCGACGGCGTCATCACCGGCTTCGGCACGATCGAGGGGCGAAGGGTCTGTCTGTACAGCCAGGACTTCACCGTCTTCGGCGGGTCGCTCGGCGAGGCGCACGCCGAGAAGATCCACAAGATCCAGGACCTCGCGCTCGACACCGGCGTGCCGTTGATCGGCATGACCGACGGTGGCGGCGCCCGCATCCAAGAAGGCGTCGCGGCGCTGAACGGCTTCGGCGGGATCTTCTTCCGCAACGCACGCTCGTCCGGCGTCGTGCCCCAGATCAGCGTCGTCCTCGGACCGTCCGCCGGCGGTGCCGTCTACTCGCCAGCACTCACCGATTTCGTCTTCATGGTCCAAGGAACGAGCCACATGTTCATCACGGGACCCGACGTGGTCCGCACTGTGACCGGCGAGGACGTGAGCACCGAGCAGCTCGGTGGCGCGATGACCCACGCGACGCGCTCTGGCGTCGCCGCTTTCGTCGCCGCCGACGAGAAAGCGTGCCTCGACGACGTGCGCTTCCTGTTGTCGTTCCTCCCGTCGAACAATTTGGAGGAGCCGCCCTCGACCGATAGCGCGGACGACACCGAGCGGCTGACGCCCGAGCTTCGCGACCTCGTCCCGGATCGACCGAACCAGCCCTACGACATGAAGCGGTTGATCGAAGCTGTGCTCGACGATGGCGAGTACCTCGAATACTTCCCGTACTGGGCGCGCAATTTGACCTGTGGATTCGGCCACGTCGGCGGACGGGTCGTCGGCATTGTCGCGAACCAGCCCGAGGTCCTCGCCGGCGTGCTCGATATCGACTCGTCGGAAAAAGGTGGACGCTTCGTCCGCACGTGCGACGCGTTCAACATCCCGCTCGTCACTTTCGTCGACGTCCCCGGTTTCATGCCCGGCACCGACCAGGAGTTCGGCGGGATCATCCGTCACGGCGCGCAACTGCTCTATGCCTATTGCGAGGCGACCGTGCCCCGCGTGCAGTTCCTCATCCGCAAGGCCTACGGCGGCGCGTACCTGGTGATGGACTCGAAGTCGATCGGGACCGACCTCTCGTACGCGTGGCCGTCCGCGGAGCTCGCGGTGATGGGTCCAGAGGGCGCGGTGGAGATCGTCCACCGCCGGGAGCTCCTCGAGGCGGCCGACCCGGTGCAACGGCGAGCCGAACTCGTCGCGGCGTACGCGGCGCGCTTCACGAACCCCTACATCGCCGCCGAACGCGGCTACGTCGACGACGTTATCGATCCCGCGGAGACGCGCAAGGTGCTCGCTCGCAGTTTGGAGATGCTCGCCACAAAACGCGAGGACCTGCCAAAGCGCAAGCACGGCAACGTCCCGCTTTGAGCGAGGCGCGTCGGTGGGCGCCATTGGAGCCGCCGCCCGAGATTCGCAGGGCGATCGAGATCGCCGTCGAAAAGGCCTGGCCGAGGGACGAAGTGGGCCATGCCCCGGCATCGGGGTGGCCGAAGAGTCGCCGCCGGTCGTGGCGCTTCGCCAGTCGATCCTGGGCGACGCCCGTCCAGCTCCGCCGCGAACGTCCTCGCTGAGCGCTCGAAAGGGAAGATGGCCCATCCGGCCGCCCGCGCACCAAACGCCCGTTTGGAGCGGGGTAGCCCGTAGGTAGCCTCGGCGTTCGTGACGCGGTCGGACGCGCCCTCTTTTTTCCACCCGGCGGTAGCCGAGTGGTTCTCGCGCGCCTTTCCCGAGGGACCGACCCCGGCGCAGGAACTCGGGTGGCCGGCGATTAGCCACGGCGATGACACCTTGATCGCGGCACCGACCGGATCGGGCAAGACACTCGCCGCGTTCCTCGTCGCGATCGATCGTTGTCTGCGCCGCGAGCCCGACGAGAGTGGGCCGAAGACGTCGGTCGTCTACGTCTCGCCGCTGCGCGCACTCACCGTCGATGTCGCCGAGAACCTCGAAGCCCCTCTCGAGAAGATCACCGCGCTCGGTGACGAGATCGGTGCCCCCGTCCGTCCACTGCGGGTCGCGGTACGCAACGGCGACACGCCCCAGTCCGAGCGACAGGCGATGATGCGGGTGCCCCCCGACATCATCGTCACGACACCCGAGTCGCTCTATCTGCTCGCAACGTCAAGGCGTGGGCGCGCCGTTCTTGCAACGGTCGAGACGGTGATCGTCGATGAGATCCACGCCCTCGCCCGTGACAAGCGTGGGAGCCACCTCGCCCTCACGCTGGAGCGGCTCGATCGGATCGTGACGTCGTCGGGCCGAAGGCGACCGACACGCATCGGCTGCTCGGCGACGCAAAGGCCGATCGGAGAGATCGCCCGACTGCTCGTCGGCACCGGCCAGGACAGGGCAGCGCCGGACGGCGCCGCACGCTGTGAAATCGTCGACGTCGGCCACCAGCGCGATCTCGACATCTCGATCGTGCTTCCGACCGACGAACTGGGCGCCGTGATGACGACCGAGCAGCTCGACGAGATCGTCGCGTCGCTCGCCGAACAGATCGAGTCGCACCGCACGACGCTCGTCTTCGTCAACACCCGCAAGATGGCAGAGCGCGTCGCGCATCTGTTGCGCGGGATCATCGGTGACGACGCCGTCGCCGCGCACCACGGCAGCCTGTCGATGGAGCGGCGGTTGTCCGTCGAATCCCGACTGCGTGAGGGCGCTTTGCGGGCGGTAGTCGCGACGGCGTCGCTCGAACTCGGCATCGACGTCGGACCGGTCGGGCTCGTCTGCCAGCTCGGCTCGCCGCGTGCCATCGCGACCTTTCTCCAGCGGGTGGGACGCGCCGATCACCGCCGTGACGGCATCCCGAAGGGCCGGGTTTACCCGATGACTCGCGACGAGCTCGTCGAATGTGTCGCGCTCTTCTGCGCGACACGTGCAGGGGCACTCGATGCGGTCCACCCGCCTGTCGCGCCCTTGGACATCCTCGCCCAGCAGATCGTCGCCGAGGTCGCCGTGTCGGGCGACGACGGCATCGGCGAGGGCGAACTCGCGCGCCTCGTGCGCCGTGCCGCGCCGTACGCGGATTTGAGCGACGACGACTTCGAAGCCGTCGTCACGCTCGTCGCGGAAGGGGTCCGTACCGGGC
>JBAVUF010000206.1:0-19156 GCA_049696635.1 Acidimicrobiales bacterium
ACCCCTGGCGTCCCGACGGCGGCGCCGCCGACTCTTCGGTGTCGCCAGTGATCGGTGTCGCCGACCTGGTCATCCGCGCGATAAACGATACGTTCCGTTTCATATCTCAATAAGCTCAACGTATGCAGGGGAGCCGTATTCCCGAGCCGCTCTTCGAAGCGGCCGCCCGCGGCCGCGGCCGCCCGCCTAGCGCACGGACCGAACAGGCGATCCTGCAGGCGATGACCGAGTTGCTCGCTGAACGCCCGCTCGCGGAGATCACGATCGACGAGGTCGCCCATCGTGCCAAGGTGTCAAAGGCGTCCGTGTATCGGCGCTGGCCGACGAAGGGCACGCTGGCGTTCGATGCGTTCGTCGGCGAATTCCTTCGACGTCTGCCATCTCCCGATACCGGCAGTCTCGAGGCGGACTTGCGCACCTCATTGCGCGGCTGGGTACGCGTCGTACGCGAGACGACGACCGGCAGGACGCTGCGCGGCCTTATCGCCGAGGCTCAGCGTGACCCGGATCTCGCCGAAGCGTGGCGTGATCGCTTCGTCAACCCGGTTCGGGCGGCGCGCACCGAGATCGTGAAGCGTGCCATCGAGCGGGGCGAACTCGGGAGCGACGTGAATGCCGATGTGCTCTTGGACCTCGTGTACGGACCTGCGTACCACCGATTTCTCCAGGGCCATCGTCCACTCGACGCCGCGTTTGTAAACGCCGTCGTCGACGGCGTGTTGAGGGCGGTGCGCTAGGGCGCGATCTGACTGGGCGTCGCGTGCGCGACCACTACGGCATTACGAGGTGGCTGTCGCCGAACTCATGGAACAAATAGCCGGCGCGGACGGCCTCGTCGTACGCCCGCTCGAGCAGGTCGCGTCCGGCGATCGCTTCGAGCATCAAAAGGTGCGAAGCCTCGGGTTCGTGCCAACCGGTGACGATCCCGTCGACGACGCGGGCGGGTCGATCGGGCGTGATCACGGCCCCCGCCCAGTCGTCAAACTCCTCCGCGTAACCGAAGCGACCGACAGCGGACTCGAGTGCTCGCACGACGGTGGTGCCAATCGCGATCACCCGTCCACCCTCACGTCGCGTCGCATTGACCCGGTTCGCTGTCGAGCGAGGAACGACGACGCGCTCTGGATAGGGCAGTTCGTCGGCGCCGAGCGACGCGACGCCGGTGTGCAGCACGACCGGCGAGACGCCGATCCCCTGAGCGACGAGCCGGGTGACGAGCGCAGGCGTGAGCGGCCGCCCGGCGCTCGGCATCGTCGCGCTCCCCGGTTCGTTCGCGTACGTGTTCTGGTACGCGGCGAGCGGCCATTCCCTGTCGAGGTACCCGTACTGGATCGGGCGCCCGCGCGTCGTGAGCCAACGGTGGACCGGCATCGGAAGCGTCACCCGCGCCAGGTACAGGCGCGTGCTCTCGGGGAAGTGTTCGAGCAACTCGATGGTGCCGCCGTCGGCGACGAAAAGGACCGAAGCCGGTGGATCCTCGTCACTCCATTCGACCGAACGCTTGCCGTCGCGTCGTCGCGGCTCGACGACCCAGAAGTCGTCTGCGATCTCGGTCGAGAAGTGGACCACGCATCGGCGACCGCTGATCGACTCGGCGTCGACTTCGGCCGGGATCGTCTGGGAAGTGTTGATGACAACGAGATCACCCGCTGAGAGAAAGTCCGGCAGAGCATGGAAGTGACTGTGGACGATTGCTCCGCTGCAGCGGAACGTCGCCATCATCCTCACCCCGTCGCGTGCCACGCCGCGCGCTTCTGGTGGCTCGCGTGCCTCTAGCTCGCCGGGGAGGAAAAAGCCGAGACGCGTCGCGGCCATCGTCACGCCCCGAGGTGATCGGCCGCGCGGTAGCGCCCGCTCGGCAGACGGGTCTGCAAGAGACACAAGAGCGCCGGTGCGACGGCATCGGGGAGCGGACGGTCGGAGATGTCCTCGCCCGGGTACGCGGCCTGGTGCATCTCGGTGCGGAGATCGCCCGGGTCGAACGCGTAGACCCGCACGGTTTCCTGCTCTGCGCCAAGGACCTTCGACAGTTGCTCGAGTGCGGCCTTCGTCGCGCCGTAGCCGCCCCAGCCTTCGTACGCCTCGATCGCGGCGTCCGACGTGACGTTCACGATCGCCCCGGCCGCCGCTTCCAAAAGCGGCAGCGCAAGCCTGATTAGCGCGAGGGGGGCTGCGACGTTCGTGCGAAACGCGTCGCTGAGCGCGTCGGGTTCGAGGTCGGCCACCTTCGGCAGCGGGCTCGGTCCCAAGGTGCCGGCGTTGTTCACGAGAAGATCGAGACCGCCGACCCGCGTCGCCTGGCCGATAAGGCGGTCGCGGTGCTCGGCATCGGTGACGTCGCCGGGAACGACGTGTACGCGGCGAGAGAGGGACGCCGCGGCAGCGTGGAGAGCGTGTTCGTTGCGGGCGTCGATGACGACGTCCCAGCCGTCGTCGACGAGGACCTTTGCGACGGCGAACCCGAAGCCCTTCGAGGCGCCCGTGACGATCGCGACCGGCATGCGGCTACGGTACTTATTAAACTTCACTTTAAGTCAAGAGGTTGATCTGTGACCCAGCTGCTCTCGATCGGTGACGTCGCCCACCGGGCCGGTATCAGCGCCTCGGCGTTGCGCTACTACGAACGCGAGGGCTTGATCGAAGCTGCCCGCTCGGACGGGGGCCAGCGCCGGTATCGCCGCGAGGTGCTGCGTCGCGTCGCGTTCATCCGCGCGGCGCAGAACGTAGGTCTCAGCCTCGAGGAGATCAAAGGGGCGCTCGCCTCGCTACCGAACTCGCGCACGCCGACCGCGGGAGATTGGGGACGGCTTTCGGCGTCATGGCGGCCGCGACTTGACGCGAAGATCGGCGAGCTCGAGCGGCTGCGGGACCGGCTTGATTCGTGTATCGGCTGCGGGTGTCTGTCGCTCAGTGCCTGCCGGCTTTCCAATCCCGACGACGTGGCGGCGGAGCTTGGCCCAGGGCCGCGCTGGCTGATCGGGAACTACGAGCGTGATTCGCTGTCGCCGTCGTGATGGAGGAGGTGCAACACCGGGTGGTGTGGGCGCGGTCGCGGCCGGTTCCGGATGCGGTGGCGAAAATCGACGCGCATACCCTGGAGTCGCTGCTTTCTCGTCATTCCATCCGACCACTCCGCGTCGCGCGACAAGTTGATCGCGGTGTCGATGAGTTCGATGTGCGAGAAGGCTTGGGGGAAGTTGCCGACGAGTCGTCGCGCGACGGGGTCGTACTCCTCGGACAACAGTCCGAGATCGTTGCGAAGTGAAAGCAGGCGTTTGAACATCGCGAGCGCGTCATCGTGTCGCCCCATCAATTCGTAGCAGTCGGCGAGCCAGAACGAGCACGGCAAGAACGCACCCTCACGTGCCGAAAGTCCATCGACGCCCACTTTGTCGCTCGTCGTGTAGCGCAACACGAAGCCATCCACCATCAGTTCGCGCTCGATCGCCGCGACGGTTCCGACGACGCGCTCATCGGTCGCGGGGAGGAAGCCGACCATTGGGATCATCAGCTCGCTCGCGTCGAGCTCTTTGGAGCCATAGCACTGCGTGAACGCCTTGCGGTCGGCGTCGTAACCCTTTGCGCATACCTCGTCGAAGATGTCCTGGCGCAGCGCCCTCAACTTGTCGAGCGGTCCCTCGAAGCCGAAGTCCTCGATGTCGTGGATCGCGCGGTCGACCGCCACCCAGGCAAACACCTTCGAGTGGGTGAAGTGCTGTCGCGGTCCGCGCACCTCCCAGATTCCGTCGTCCGGCTGGCGCCAGCCGGTCTCCAAGAACTCAAGCAACTTGAGTTCGAGGTCCCACGCCGGTCCGGCTTGATCACCCACGCGCCGCGACTCGTGCAGCGTCGACATCACCTCGCCATAGACGTCGAGCTGGAATTGTTCGGCGGCCGCGTTGCCGAAGCGGACCGGCGTCGAGCCCTCGTATCCAGAGAGCCAGTCGATCTCGCGCTCGAAAAGGTCGCGCTCGCCGCCGACGCCGTAGAGGATTTGCAGCTTCGAGGCGTCGCCGGCCACCGCGCGCAAGAGCCAGTCCCTCCAGGCGAGCGCCTCGTCGAGGTAGCCGGCCGACATCAGCGAGCTCAAGGTCAAGGTAGCGTCGCGAAGCCAACAGAAGCGGTAGTCCCAGTTGCGCCCCCCGCCGATCGCTTCCGGCAGCGAGGTCGTCGGGGCGGCGACGATGCCTCCGGTCGGTTCGTAGGTGAGCGCCTTCAATGTGATCGCCGAACGCTGGACGGCTTCGGACCACTCGTCGTCACCGGTCAGGGCGAGCGACGACCAGTCCTTCCACCATCGCGTCGTCTGGCGCATCGCGTACGTAGCGTCCGTCGGTCGCGGCGGTGGCAGGTTTGAGGGATGCCAGGCCAGCACGAAGGGGACGGAATGGCCCTCGCTCACGGTGAACTCGGCGACGGTTGTTAACTGCTCACCCTCGGTTCGCACCGGCGTCCACAGCGCGAGTGCATCCGGCCCGGCGATCGCGGCGAGGACCGCCCCGAGCCGGCGGACCCAAGGAACGACGTTGCCCGATCCGAAGCGGATCGTGAGGTCCATCCGCATCTCGACCGTTCCCGAGACACCTTCGACGAGCCGAACGACCTCAGGGAACTGATCGCGCCGCGGCATGAAGTCCGTGATGCGAACGGTGCCGGAGGAGGTATCGAATTCGGTCTCGAGCACGAGCGTCTTTTCGATGTATCGCCGCCGGTCGGCGAGTTTCGGCTTGCCGCGGCCGGGAAGGGGGCTCTCTCTCGGGGCGATGCGCCAAAAACCGTTGTTCTCGTCGCCCACAAGTCGGGCGAAGCAGGCGTCGGAGTCAAAGCGGGGCAGGCAGAGCCAGTCGATCGATCCGTCGCGACCGACGATCGCGGCGGTGTGGGCGTCCCCGATCAGTCCGTAGTCCTCGATCCTCAGTGCCAAGTCGTCCTCCGGCCTCGCTGAAAAAGTCGCGTCATATCCTGGTCAATCCGCTTACTCGATGCACTGGCCGGTCGACACGGAGGAGTCGTGCTCTTCGGCCGTCACGATCCGGTCCTCCACGCCGGGAGAGGTCAGCGCGAAACCGATGTTGGCTTTCGTCGTCGAGCGCGAGAAGACGACGCCGAGCACCTTCCCGCTCGGTGAGACGAGCGGACCGCCGGAGTTGCCGGGCTCGACGTAGCCGCGGATCTCGTAGACCTGGCGGATCGTCAGCGACTCGTCGTAGATATCGCGGCCCTCTGCGGTGAACTGCGTGACGACTCCCGCGGGGCGCTCGCTCAGCGGTCCGTCCTCGGGGTAACCGAGGAAGACGACGCGCTTGCCGCTCGCGACCGTGTTCTCGTCGACGGTGAGCGCTGGGATACCGAGGTTCGTCGTCCGTAGCACCGCGAGGTCGAAGTGTGAGTCGAACAAGACCGGGACCGCACGCGCGGTGCGACCGTTCGGCGCGTAGACCGTGATCGAGTGGGATCCCGCGATGACGTGCGCATTCGTGACGATGAGTCCACCGGCGACTTCGAATCCGGATCCCTCGACCTCCTCGTTGCAGCCGATCGCGATCACTTTCACCGTCGAACTCGCGTCGGCGGTTCTCGCCTCTTTTACTTCGCTCGCCGACGCGACTGGGACGTTCGCCGTTGGCCCGGGGACGAGGCCGACGACGACTTGAGGGAAGCCGCTTTCAGCCAGGTAGGCGTCGATGCGCGCGAAGGCATCGGGGACTGGCGGCATCACCGTGTCGATTCCCCGCAGAATCGCCGAGTTGTCGATCTCGTTCGCGAGCAGCTGCGAGGGGGCGTTGACGAATACCGACGCGAACAGCCACAACACGACACCCATCCCGCCGACGGCGAACAGCAGCCCGACGACGGCATCTAGATGTCCGAAGCGGATGCGCCGGATCGCGCGCCACAGGTGGACGCCGGCTTGGCGTCCGAGGCCGCCGAGCACCGCGGCCGGGACAACGAGGAACACGACGGCGGAGGCCGCTTTCGTCGCGGTTCCTGAGAGGTGCGGCCCGATGTTGACGATCAGCACCGCGCCGAGGGTGACGCCCGCAAGGACCCCGACGATCGTCGCGACCTGCACGGCGGCGCCGACGCGGAGGCCGTGCGCCGCTGCACCGACCAGGACAACGATGAGGATCGCGTCGAGGAAGTCCACCGACTCCTGGCGTCAGTTCGACCGAGTGGAGGCGACGATCGGCTCGATGCCGAGGTCGCGATAGGAAAGGACGCTCGAGTAGCTGACGCCAAGCCTCGAGAACGTCCGAGCGGTCTGATCCCCGCGATCGAGCAACGCGCACGCGTGGACGACCGTCGCCGAGGTGTCATTGACGACCTCATACGCCGAAAGGATCGAACCGCCTGTCGACGCCGTGTCCTCGAGCAAGACGACGCGCTCGCCCGAAAGATCCGCTCCCTCGATGCGTCTTTTCGAGCCGTGGGACTTCTCTGCCTTGCGCACCGAGAACCAACTTGTCGGTCGCAATAGCGCGACGGCGTGCGCGAACGGATCGGCACCCATCGTCATTCCGCCGATCGCGGCGTAGTCGACACCGAGTCGGTCGAGGTGCTCGATGAGGGCTCGTGCCGCGATTTCGAGATCGGCCCCGTCCGCGACCGCCTTGCGCAAGTCGACGTAGTCGTAGCTGGTCTGGCCAGAAGACAGCACGAAAGGTTCTTCGCAGCGCGTGTAGCCACGTCGAACGACGAGGTCGAAGAAGGCTTTTGCGAACGGAGTCCGCGACCCGTTCGCTCCCTCTGAAAGCCCGCGCCGGGTCGGATCCGCTGATGCCATTTCGGGCCCTGATCCTAGGTCGAGGGTCGCGAAGCTCCCGGTCTGATCAGAGTCGATCGTTCAGCCGGTAACCGACACCTCGGATCGTGACGATGTACGCCGGTCGATCAGGATCGCGCTCGACTCGCGCGCGCAGTCGTCCGATCAGCGTCGCGACGATGCGTGGGTCACCTTCGTAGTCGAGTCCCCACACGCGCTCCAACAGCTCGTCGCGCGTGACGACGCGCCCGGCATTCGCCAAGAGCTCGCGAAGCACCTGGAACTCGCGCAGCGGGAGATCGACCTCGCTACCGCGCACGGTGACCTCGTGTCGCGCCGGATCCATCGCGATGCCGCTCGCGCTGAGCGTCGTGACCACCGCCGCCGAGCCTCTCGATCCGTCGCCATCGAGCTGACGGAGATGGGCCCGGCGCAGCTGTGCGCCGATGCGTGCGACGAGCTCGCGGATGCGCAGTGGTTTGGTCAGGTAGTCGTCCGCGCCGACCTCGATGCCGACGACGACGTCCACCTCGTCGTCGCGCGAACTCACAATGATGATCGGCGTCTCGACCCCATGATCGCGTAGCTGCCGACACAGATCGACGCCCGAAGATCCAGAGGGCGACGCCTCGAGCAGGATGACGTCGGGCTGCACGGCGTCGAAGGCGTTGAAGGCGTCTCGAGCTTCTCGGATCGCCGTGACCGCGAGCCCCTCGCGCTCGAGCCCGAGCGTGAGCGCGAGGGTCTGGTTGTCGTCGTCGCCGACGAGCAGGACGCGTGGCCACTCGGCCCGGTCACGCTCGCGCGCGATCGCACTCGTCACATGTGCTCTTTTCGGTTGCCTCCGTCATCGCGATCGTTGCCGCGCGCGATGACAACCGCGCGATTTTGAGGTGAACAGTGCGTGACACCGTGGCGAAATTTCGGCGTCGAATGTGTGAATCGACCGGCGTTTACGCCCTTTGCCGGCGGTAACGTGACACCGATGGGGCCTACCGCAGCCGTGCGACGCCGGGTGCGGACGGTCACGACGCTTGGCCGCCATCGCCATTGGCTCACCCCGCCGACGCCCGAGTACTCGGCGCATCACGACACCCACCGCGACGTGCGAGGCGGAGGTTTGCGTGCCGCGGTTTTCGGGATCAATGACGGCCTCGTCTCGAACGTGTCACTCGTGCTCGGCACCGCCGGGGCGCACCCAGGAGCCGGGATCGTGCGGCTCGCCGGACTGGCGGGCCTGCTCGGCGGGTCGTTTTCGATGGCCGCCGGCGAGTACATCTCGATGCGTTCGCAACGCGAAGTGTTCGAGTACGAACTCGGTGTCGAACGCGACGAGATCGCGAGGAATCCTGCGGCGGAGCGCCGCGAGCTCGAAGGGATCTACCGCTCACGGGGGATCGACGCCGACACGGCGCGCGAACTCGCCGAGAAGATGATGGCCGACCCGGCGACTGCGCTCGACACCCATGCCCGCGAGGAACTCGGCATTGACCCGGGCGAGCTCGGGTCACCCATCCAAGCCGCGCTGGCGTCGTTTGCCACCTTCGCGGTCGGCGCCCTTATTCCTTTGATCGCCTTTTTGGGCGGCAGCTCCGGCGACTCGGCGGTCGAACTTTCGATCGCGCTCACCGGCGCGGCGGCCGTCGTCGTCGGGGCGGCGCTGTCCTTGCTCACTCGGCGCAGTGCTGTGTATTCGGCGTTGCGATCGCTCCTCATCTGTGCCGTAGCCGGTGCGATCACTTACGGAATCGGTTCGGCGATCGGCGTCACGGCAGGCTGACGCGATGACGAAGAAGCAGCGCCCGCAGCGACCTCGTCGTGTCCTGCTCGTGCGTCACGCCCAGGCGAAGTCGCGCTCGTCCTGGCAGCACGACGACTTCGAGCGTCCACTGTCCGAACAGGGCCTTCGCCAGGCGAATGAGATTGCGGACCGCCTGTCATCCGAACTCGTCGCGAAGGTGATCTCCAGTCGCGCCGAGCGTTGCGTCGCGACCGTCGCACCACTCGCCGAAAGGCTCGGTCGTGACGTCGAGCTCGTCGACTATTTAGCTGAGGGATCCGACGGCATCGAGTCGCTCGATTTGCTCTTAGGTGCCGCGGAGGAGATCGATGAGATGGCGACGCTCGTCGCCTGCTCGCACGGGGATATCTGCTCGGAGATCGTTTCCGGTCTGGCCGATTCGGGCCTGCTGGACGGAAAGCTCTCCGAGGTGAAAAAAGGTGGCGCGATCGCGCTTTACATCGAAGACGGTTCCGTCGCGTCGGGCGCCGTGCTCACTCCCGACGCGCTCATCAGCTGAGCGCGCCTCTTTTAATCGGCGAGTTCTTCGATCGTGACGGATTCGATCGCGACGCGTTCTTCCGTCTGGCCCGACGGGCTCCCGGCCGCTTCGAGTGCGGCGATGACGTCAAGCCCCGAGACCGCCTTGCCGAACAGTGAGTAAAGCGGTGGCAGCGCGGCGCCGTCGGGGCCCGAGATGATGAAGAACTGGCTGCCGTTCGTGTTCGGTCCTGCGTTGGCCATCGCGAGCGCGCCCACCTCGTAGCGCCCCGGCTTCGGCAGCTCATCGTCGAAGCGGTACCCGGGACCGCCGGTGCCCTTGCCCGTCGGGTCGCCGCCTTGGACCACGAATCCCGGAATGATGCGGTGGAAGACGATCCCGTCGAAGTAGTGATACCTCGCCAAGAAGACGAAGCTATTGACGGTGAGCGGCGCGGCGACGGCGTCGAGCGCGAAACGCACTGTACCTTTCGATGTCACCATCTCTGCGACGTAGCGGTGCGCGGGGTCGATGCACATCGGCGGCGGTCCGTCGAAGCGCACCTGGCGCTCCGCGGAGCCGTCGGCGGGTGGACACGGGCTCGTCATCGCGTTCTCCTTCTTTCTGGTCAGCTGGCGGTTGAGATGGTCACCGACACCATGTGGTGCGTCACCTTCGGTGTCCCGCTCGAGGTGCCGTCAGCGGCGATCTTGTTCACGACCGCGAATCCCGAGACAACCTTGCCGAACAGGGTGTAGTCCGGCGCGAGATCGTTCTGGCCGCCTGGGAGCACGATGAAGAACTGGCTGGCGTTCGTCTTTGGTGAAGATCCAGAGTTCGCGTAGGCGACGTCATAAGGCACGTAGCAGTCCTTGGCCGCTTCGCAGGACGGCGGCGGTTCGTTGCCGGTCCACTCGTATCCTGGTCCGCCGACCGTGCTGGACGGTTCTCCACCTTGGACGACGAAGCCCGGGATGACGCGCTGGAACGCGCTGCTGTTGAAGAAGTGGTAGCGCGCCAGGAAGACGAAGTTGTTGACGGCGCGCAACTGGGCGGTCGGTAGCAATTCGATGACGAAGGTGCCGACGTCGGTAGTCACCGTGGCGTCGTAGGTCACACCGCGTGTGATGCAGATCGGCGGCTCGTGGGTGAAGTTTGTCTCCCGCTTGGCGGCGCCGGCGGCGGTTGCCGGGGGACAGGTGGGCGCGACAGCGGCCTGCGCGAGGGTTGTCGTTGTCGTGGAGGTGGTCGTCGTGACCGCCGCCTTCTTCGGCTTCGAGGGTTGACTCACGAGCACGATCACCAAGACGACAAGCCCAGCGACGACGAGCGCCGAGGCCCCCTGGCGCAGGCGGCGGACGCGCTGGCGTCGGCGCTGCACTTGGGTGAGCTTCGCCTCACGCTGGGCGCGTTGGCGAGCCCGTTTATCACTCGGCATGGCGCAACAACGTACCGGTCGTGTGGCGCCCTGACGAGTCGGAAAGAATCTTGCATGACCGAGCGCGTGGTGAGTTTCCGTCCCTTTGAGCCGAGCGAGATAGCGAGCTTCCTGGCAGTCCAGCGCGCCAGCTATCTCGATGAGCTCGAGAGGTCCGGGATGTCTCGCAAAGAGGCGCAAGCAAACCTCGACCGCAACGAGGCGCGGATGTTCGAAGGCGGGGTTCCCGCCGAAGGGCAGCACTTCGGTCACGTCGTCGTCGACGGCGACGAGGTTGGTGTGCTCTGGCTCGGGCTGGCGGGCGAGGAACCGGATCGATGGCACGTGTACGACGTGGAGATCGATGAGGAAAAGCGCGGGCGCGGGTTCGGAAGACTGGCGATGCTGCTCGCTGAGTCATTCGCGCGCGAAGGAGGTGCGGCAACGCTCGGTCTCAACGTGTTCGCGTTCAACAAGGTGGCTCGCTCGTTGTATCAGTCGCTCGGGTACGAAGAGTCCGCCATCCAGATGCGCAAGGCCCTCTGACCCGATCGCGCGCCCACGCGAGTCGACTGCGCCGAGCGCCACACAACTAACTTGGATCCGTGCCGTTAGTCGTCCAGAAGTTCGGTGGCACTTCCATCGCGGACGCGGATCGCATCCGCGAGGTCGCGAAGCACGTCGCGTGGACGCGCAGCCAGGGTGATGTCCCGGTCGTCGTCGTGTCCGCGATGGGCAAGACGACCGACGACCTGGTCCGCCTCGCCGAGGAAGTCTCGGCGCACCAACCTGGCCGCGAGCTCGACATGTTGCTGACCGCCGGCGAGCGCATCTCGATGTCGCTTTTGTGCATGGCGCTCGCGGACTTGGAGGTCGAGGCTGCGTCGTTCACCGGAAGCCAGGCCGGCATCATTACCGACACCTCGCACACGAACGCGAAGATCGTCGAGGTCCGAGCGGACCGACTCCGCGATGCACTGCAACGCGGCTTGGTGCCCGTCGTCGCGGGCTTTCAGGGGGTATCGGTGGAGCGAGACGTGACGACGCTCGGCCGCGGTGGATCCGACACGACAGCGGTTGCGCTCGCGGCTGCACTCGGGGCTGAGCGTTGCGAGATCTACACCGACGTCTCTGGCGTCTTCACCGCCGATCCGCGCATCGTGCCAGGGGCCAGGCGGCTACCGCGCGTCTCGTTCGAAGAGATGCTCGAGATCTCAGCGACTGGCGCGCGGGTGCTGTCTCACCGTTCTGTCGAGTTCGCGCGCACCCACCATGTGGCCGTCCACGTGCGTTCGTCGTTCACCTGGGAACCCGGGACCTGGATCACCGAGGAGGACCCGACCATGGAACAGCCGATCGTTTCCGCCGTCACGAGCGACGTGACCGAGGCGCGCATCACGGTGAGCGGGATACCCGACCGGCCGGGCATCGCTGCAGCGCTCTTCCGAGCGCTCGCCGAAGCGTCGGTGAACGTCGACATGATCGTGCAGAGCAGCTCCATCGGCGCTCTGAGCGACATCTCGCTCACCGTCCCGCGCATCGAGCTCGAAAAGGCACGCTCGATCGCGCAATCGCTCCTTTTAGAACTCGGGGGGAGCGAGGTCAGCGTCGATGACAAGATCGCACAGGTCTCGGTCGTCGGGGCGGGGATGAAGACGCACCCCGGGGTGACCGCGGCGATGTTCGAAGCGCTCGCCGCACACGAAATCAACATCGAGATGATCTCAACCTCCCCGATCCGCATCTCCTGCACGGTGAGAGAGAACGCGGTGGTCGACGCGGTGCGCGCGCTGCATGAGACGTTCGGCCTCTCAGAACCCCAGGCGAACTGAGACCGATAGGGTCGCGAACGTGCGCGTCGGGGTCTTCGGAGCGACTGGCCAAGTCGGCTCGCTCATGCGAAAACTGCTTGACGAACGCGGTTTTCCCGTCGACGAGATGCGCTTCTTCGCGTCCGAGCGCTCTGCCGGCTCGACACTCGATTGGCGAGACGCGCCAGTCCTCGTCGAGGACGCGCACCTCGCGGACTTCGGCGGAATCGACGTCGCCTTCTTTTCCTGTGGACGGGTCGCCTCGCGTGAGCTCGCACCGAAGGTTGCCGCGGGTGGGGGGGTGGTGATCGACAACTCCGCTGCCTGGCGGATGGATCCGGACGTTCCCCTCGTGGTTTCAGAGGTCAATCCCGAAGCGCTCGAAGCGATCCCGAAGGGGATCGTCGCCAATCCGAACTGCACGACGATGGTCGCTATGCCGGTCCTCAAACCCCTCGACGACTCGGCCCACATCCGCCGGATCGTCGCCTCCACCTACCAGGCGGTTTCAGGGGCAGGACTAAAGGGGACCGCGTCACTCGAAGACGAGATGCGCGCGGTCGCTCCGCGTGCGATCGCGCTCGCGTTCGACGGCGAGGCCGTCGACTTTCCGACCCCGAGTGTCTTCCCCGCGCCGGTCGCATTCAACATCGTCCCCCTCGCTGGCACCCTCGTCGACGACGGTCGTGGTGAGACCGAAGAAGAGGCGAAGTTTCGGAACGAGACCCGCAAGATCCTCGGGCATCCCGACCTTGCGGTGACGGCGACGTGCGTGCGGGTCCCCGTCTTCACTGGCCATTGCCTTTCGCTCACCGTCGAGTTCGACGAACCGATCTCGCCGGAGAAGGCCCGGGCCGTCCTCGAGAACGCACCAGGCGTAAGGCTCGCGGAAATTCCGACGCCGTTGCTTGCCGCCGGCAAGGACCCGGTGTTCGTCGGGCGGGTCAGGAAAGACGAGACGGTGCCGTCGGGCCTTTCCCTGTTCGTGGCCGGCGACAACCTGCGCAAGGGGGCGGCGGGCAACGCCGTCGAGATCGCAGAGCTGCTCGAAAAGGCGAAGTCCGCCGCCTAGTTGTACTCGGCCATCACCAACCTCATGGCGAGGTACAACTAGTAGGCGCGCGCGAAGACGATCCTTTTTCCATAGGCGGAGGGCTTGCCGCAGATCGGGCAGATCCCCTCGGCCTCCGGTTCGTCCCTCGGGATGCAGCGCGGTGTCGCGCCGGTCTGTTCTTGGAAGCGGCGCTCGCACACCTCGTCACCGCAGTGGAACGAGTAGGCGAACCCGTCTTCGACCGCGTCAACGAGCGCATCGAAGGTGTCAACGCGCCTCGTGTGCTCGTCCCTGAACGCGAGCGCCCGCGCAAAGAGCGCCGCCTGGAAGGTGTAGAGGCGCTCGTAGATCCCCTCGACGAAGTCCACGGTCGACTCGGTCTGCTTGCTCGCCTCGATGCGCTCGACGACGACGACGGAGTCAGCCGCCAGGTCGCGTGGCCCGAGCTCGACGCGGATCGGGACCCCGCGCAGCTCCCAGTCGTTGAACTTGAATCCCGCGCTCACGTGCTGGCGCTCGTCGACGTGCACGCGTACTCCACCTGCGACGAGAGAATCGGCGAGCAGCCGGGCCGCGCGATTGGTCTTCGCGAACTCGTCGCCCTTTCCGATCGGGACGATGACCACCTGGAACGGCGCGACGAGCGGCGGGAGGATCAATCCGCGGTCATCGCCATGGACCATCACGAGGCCACCGAGAATGCGAGTGCTCATGCCCCATGACGTCGTGTGGCAATTCGTCCGCACGCCGTCGGGTCCCGTATAGGTGATGTCGAACGCCTCGGCGAAGTTTGTCCCGAGGTAGTGCGACGTCGCCGCCTGTAGGGCGCGCCCGTCGCGCATCATCGCCTCCAAGGTGACCGTGCGTACGGCTCCGGGGAATCGCTCGGTCGGAGTCTTGTCCCCGACGATGACGGGGATCGCGCACTCATCCTGTGAGACTTCCTCGTAGAAGCCCGTCGCGACCGCGACCTCTCGCGCCGCGTCCTTTTCGTCGACGTGCGCGGTGTGGCCCTCTTGCCACAAGAACTCCGTCGTGCGAAGAAGCAGGCGCGGACGTAATTCCCAGCGCACGATGTTCGACCACTGGTTGATCAAAAGCGGCAGGTCTCGGTAGGAATCGATCCAGCGCGCGAACGTCTCGCCGATCACTGTCTCTGAGGTCGGGCGAACGACGAGCGGCTCTTCGAGATCCTCTCCACCGGCGTGAGTCACGACGGCAAGCTCGGGAGCGAACCCCTCGACGTGGTCGGCCTCTTTTTTCAAATGGGCCTCGGGGATGAGGAGCGGGAAGTACGCGTTCTGGTGGCCGGTTGCTTTGATCCGCTCGTCGAGCTCGGCGACGATCAGCTCCCAGATCCGGTAGCCGTATGGGCGGATCACCATCGTCCCGCGCACCGGCCCGCGGTCGACGAGCTCGGCCTTCAAGACGAGCTCGTTGTACCAAGCGGAGAAGTCCTCGCTTTGCGGGGTGACGCCCCGACCTTCGGCCCTCGCCATCGTGGTGTGCGACCTCCTTTTGGCGCCCTCGGCTCGGAAGACGGTAGCGGTTTTTCGGTCTCGACCTGGGCGAACGCTGCCGTCATCGAATCGTCATCAAATCGTCGTTGCGGCAACGGGGTGCCATTTCCTAAGGTCCCCCGGTCACTTGAGCGGGCACGGCTCGCGACCTCCAGGCGCTGCGTCGACGAGGTCGCGGCCGTTTTGGCTTTGGAGGGGTCGATTGGGCAAGGGGCGTTTTCGCGCGCTCGCGTGCGGCGCGTTCGCGCTCTCGGGCGCGTTCGCGGTCGGATCCGCGATCGCGTCCGCTCCGCCAGCCTCGGCGCAGTCGATGCCTGGCACGACGCCCGGGTGGTGCACGTCGAACGGTGCGCAGGTCGTCGGATGGACGGGGACGTCACCGAACATTCCAATCTGCGGACCCGCTCCGAATGACGGCGGCTCGTGGCAATACGTCACGCTGCCGGGCCCGTACGGATCGTCCGGGTACTTCTACAACGCGACGACCGGTTTCCAATGCGTCGAACTCGCCGAGCGATACCTCGCCGTCGCCGACGGACTCGCACCGGTGCTCGCGAACGGCCAACAGGTCGCGGCGAACTATCACGCCGCCTACTCGAACACGCAGTTGTACGTGAACGGCAGTCGCGCCGCGATCGGTCATCCTCCCGTCCCCGGCGACGTGATCAGCTTTTCTGACGCGCCCGGTTTCGATGCCTACGACGACGGTCACGTCGCCGTCGTCTCGTCGAGCTCGGTGAACGAAAAGACCGGCAACGGGACCGTGACGATCGCGGAGGAGAATGTGAACGCGGGCTACCAGATCTACACGCTGTTGCTTTCGCGCTGGCACCTTTTCGACCCGAACTCACCGTCCGACGCGCTCTTCGGGTTCCCCTACGCGGAATGGCTGCACGTGACGCCGTATCGCGTTGCCCTCGGCGAGGCGGAGATGAGCATCGTGAACGTGCAATACGTCGCTGGTGGGATCGATCCCGTGCAAGGGATCATCGGAGGCATGTCCGGCGGCTTCGGCCGGTTCGTGCAGCGACGCGCGCCCGCCCACCGTCGGTTCCGCTGAGAGCTACGCGGCTTCGAGGACCTCTTCGAGGCGACTCGCCTGCCAGGCAAGCTCGGCCGCTTCCGCTTCGTCCCCGCCACGGTCCTGTGCCGCTTCCCTCGCCCGCATCGCCGCGTCGCGGGCCGCGACCCAAGCCGCCACGTACGGCGACTGGTGCTCGGCGCCGAACACGATCGGACCCCACGGGGTCATGAGCTGAGGGTTCGACGTCGGCGGTTGATCGTCGGGGTGCTCGTCGACCGCCTCTTCGCGCGAACGGACATAACGAGGCAGGGCGACATGGCGTACCGCCTCCAGCGCGGCGAGGACCGCCTCTTGTCCGGCGGCGAGCGTCGCCCACTTCGGGTCGTCGACCGCGTCCAAATCGTCGCCGAGATCTGCTGTCGTCGACGCGAGCACGGCGTCAGAGAGCGCATCGCGCACCTTGCGTAGTCGGCGGACGGCCGCGAGGCGAGCGAGGAAGCCGAGCGTCTCGTCCGGTCCTCGCTCGTCGCGCTCGAGCACGAGTCTTGCGCCGGCGAGGATTGGCGCGAGCTCTTCGCCGTCGGGGAGCGCGACGTGCTCCGCGCCTTCGAGCGCGTGCTCGGCGCAGTCGATCGCAAAGCGCGCCGCGACGTCGGTGTCCCAACGCGTTTTCGCGACAAGGCGCGCGCTTTTCGTCTCGATCCGGTCGCCGAGGTCGTTTTGGTCTCCGAGCGCTTGAGCCCGATAGACGACCTCGTCGAGCGCGTCTAACAGTGCCGCCGGGCGCCGCAGCACGAGCAGTTCGGGCTCGGTTGTCGTCGCACCGGGCGCGCCTTTTGCATCGTCGGGCAGTCGCCAGGCGATCTCACCGGTCGCGGTGTGTTCGATCCCGTCCGCGCTCGTCGCCACGTAGAGATGGTCGGTCATCGCACTCCTCGATCGGGCACCGACGGCTTCTCATTGAACGTCGGGTCCCGCATGCTAAATCGGCCGGATGGGGAGAGCGTGTGCTTGCCAATGTCGCCTTTCTGCGGTCGATCAGGAAGGCGATTAGCTCGTCAGCGACTTCCTGATCCGCATGTCTGCTGGCGGGCCCGTGCCGTGGCCGAGGTGCTGACGCAGGCGAAGCCCCTCAATGCGACGCGCCACTTTCTTCCGGCCGCTCGATGACGACGTTCGTCGCCTTGACAGTCGCGACCGCGAGGACTCCAGGAGCGAGCCCGAGCTCGTCTACTGCTTCGCTGCTGATCAATGCGACTAGGCGGTGGTCGCCGCTCACGAGGTCAACCTGAGCCATAACTTTGTCCTTTTTCACCGCCGTGACGAGTCCGACGAAGCGGTTCCTCGCCGATGACGCGCCGAGTGCCTTCGGCTCTGGTGCGAAGGCGTGAGCGGTCGCAAAACGGGCGAGTTCGTCGCCGGGGATCGTGCGTCGCGATTTGTCGCCCGGAAGCGCGCGGAGCTTCCCTGTCGCTAGCCAGCGGCGGACGGTGTCCGTGCTGACGCCGAGTAATTCGGCCGCCTCCGTCGTCGAAAACGACTGCATAATCCGGATATTAGCCCGCAACTACGGCTAGATTAGCCTGTTTAAGCCGCATTCACGTGCTCGATGACTATGATAACCGGCATGGTTCAGCCTCGCACGTTCCATGTTCGGCGGCGCGTGTCTCATCAGAAGGTGACGGTGACGATCGCCGGGGTGGCCTGCATCGCCCTGGTGGCCGCTTGGTGCGGCAGCGCCTCGGCCGTTTCGTCGAAGGCGAACAAGCACGGCGGTGACGTTGATGTGCTCTCTGCGGGCTCCCTCGACACCTTGATGACCAAGGTGGTCGGGCCGGCGTTCCATGCCGCGACTGGCTACACGCTCGTCGACACCTCCGGTGGGTCGTCGACTCTCGCGGCCGATATCAAGAACAGGATCTACGTCGCCGACGTCTTTGTCAGCGCTTCACCGAAGGTGGATACGACCCTCGAGGGCTCGAGCAACGGCGGATGGGTGTCGTGGTACGGAGCCTTCGCGACGTCACCGGAAGTCCTCGCCTACTACCCGAAGAGCAAATTCGCCAATGACTTCCGAACGATGCCGTGGTACAAGGTGATCACTCTGTCCGGGTTCCGCCTCGGGAGGACTAATCCGACCCAGGACCCCGGCGGTGTCCTGGCCGTCAAGGCCCTCGAGGAGACGGCGGCGGCGCAGCATCTCTCGGCACTTAGGAAGCTCGCGACGGAGACGTCGGACGAGTATGCGGAAGACCCGGAGCAAGCCGACGTCGAGACCGGGCAGCTCGACGCCTCGTTCATGTACGAGGCCGACGCCAACTCCCAGGGCAGCCCGTTCGTGAAGCTCACCGGCGTCAACCTCGCTGGCGATTACACGATCACGATCATCAAGGGTGCCCCGCACCTGACCGCAGCCGAGGCTTTCGTGGAGTTCCTCCTCGGGCGCACGGGTCAAGCGGAGATGAAGGCCGACCACTTCGGGGTCGTCTCGCCGGCGACGCTTACCGGATCCGGTGTCCCGAAGGACGTCGCGAGTCTGTTCAAGTCGTGACGCCGAGCAGGGCGCCGCGCCTGCTCCGCTGGCTCGGTGCCCTGCTGGTTCTTTACCTGGGTTACCCGGTCGTCGCGTTTTTGGTGCGCGTCGTTACTGGACACAACGAAGGATGGAACGTCGCTGGGCTCTGGCCCGCCTTCAGCGTGTCGATTCAGGGCGCCACCATTTCGGTGCTGATCGGGGCGGTGACCGGCATCCCTTTGGCCTACGTGCTTGCCCACCGGCGAGGGTGGATTTCCTCGGCGGTGGGCGTAGTCGTGCAGCTCCCGCTGGCGGTCCCTCCCCTGATCAGCGGCATCCTGCTCATTTACATAGTGGGTCCTTACACCTTCCTCGGCAAACTCTCGGGGGAGCGGCTTACCGAGACTCTGTACGGCGTCGTCATCGCCCAGTCTTTCGTCTCTTTGCCATTCCTCGTCGTGGTTGCCCGCAGCGCTTTCCGGGCTGTCGATCCATCACTGGGTGACGTCGCCGCCACGCTTGGCCACGGTCCGCTGACTCGATTCCTCCGCGTCGACGTACCGGCCGCGTCGGATGGAATTCGCGCCGGGTTGATCCTCATGTGGCTGCGCGCCTTCGGGGAGTACGGCACGACCGTGGTCCTCGCCTACCACCCCTACAGCCTGCCGATCTACGTCGACAACCTGTTCTCCTCGGTGCCGCTGTCGGAGGCCGAAGCTCCGACGATCCTCGCGTTTGCCGTCGCGGCGCTGGCGGTCGCGCTCAGCCGCATCCGACGCCCGGCTCGCGTC
>JBAVUF010000207.1:0-1629 GCA_049696635.1 Acidimicrobiales bacterium
TCGAGAGATCGGCACGGTCGGTGGCCGTCGTCTTGCCATTGGCCCCTTGGTCGATCTCGACGTCGCGGAGCTCGCTTTCGCGTCGAGACGTCTCGCCCGATCCTTCAGCCTCGAAACGGCGACCTGAAAGGTCGCTCAACCGGATTTATCAGGGCTGGCCTGGCCGGGCGACTGTATCCACAGGGTTGTCCACACCTGGGGAGAATTACACCGATGTCATGCCGCTCACCGATAGCGGGTCGACAACAGCGCACTCGCGAGGATGCAGATCAGGCCCCCGAGCGTGTACCAGTTCGTCGGGCTCTTCGGTAGCGCGTCGATGTAGTTGAGGACGATGAAGAGCACCCCGAGGAGTAGCAGCGTGAGCAGCATCCACGGGTACCAGCGGGGACTGCGACGTACCTGGCGCGGGATCGGCGCGGTGTAGCGGCCGCTCTGGGCACGCGCTTTTTCGGTGACACGCCCGGTTCTTGTCGGGGCTTTCCTCGGCACCGCCGAAGAATACGGCACCGGTAGGCGTCGCTCGGCGACGCTTAGGTCGACGTCGTGCCGGTGTTGTTGCCCGGCGGACCTGTCGTGCTCGTCGTGCCCGTCGTCCCCGTGGTGCCTGAAGTCGGCGGTTCGCCCTCGTACAAGGTGATGTTGCGCCCGGGCCGGACAAGAACGTCGGCCATCGGGGCCTGGCGGATCACGGTTCCGACCTGTCCCGGATTCGACGTCGGCTCTAGCACGACGACGGGGGTGAGCTTCGACGCGGTGATGTTCGCTTCGCCGACGGCGATCGGATCCCCGACGACGCTTGGGATCGAAACAAGCGGCCCGCCTGAGACCGTCAGGTTCACGGCCTTGCCCGCCTCGACCGCGGTGTTGGGCGCCGGGTTCGATGACAGCACGATTCCCGCCTGGCCGCCCTGGGTGTACTTCGTCGTCTGTGTGCCGACGGTGAGGCCGGCGGCTTGCAGATCCGCTTCTGCCTGGCTGAGGTCCTCCCCGACGATCTTCGGCACCGTCACCTTGCCGAAGCCGTGGGCGACATCGATCGTGACCTTGGCGCCTTTTTTCGCCGTGAAGCCGCCGTTCGGCGACTGGCTGATCACATTTCCTTGTGTCTCGCCGCCGGCTGTCACCGGGACGAAGTTCACGAACCATTTGAACCCGTCACTTTTGAGCGTCGCCTCCGCTTGGGACTTGGTGAGCCCTGTGACGGTCGGTACGTCGGTCGTCAAGGGAGGACCCGCGACGGTGAGCGTGATCGTGCTGCCCCGCTGCACGCTGCCCGAGGACGGCTTCTCGCGAAGGACCTTCCCGGCGTCCGAGCCGCTCGCCTTCACTTGGTGGGCCGCCGGCACGAGACCTTTCGCCGTGAGTTTCGCGTCGGCGGCCTGTGCCGTCATCCCGACGACGTTCGGCACGTGGATGAACGGTGCGCCACCGAAGTAGCCGAGCGATCGGCCGCCGAAGAAGATGATCAACCCGATTGCGACCGCGAAGACACCGCCGCTCGCGATCCAGTACGGGGTCGTCCGCCTCGGACCCCCATCCGCACCGTGGGCGAAAGTCTCCGCGCCTGCCCCCGCGAACTCGGTCGCGGCCGGCACAGCGACTGTGGCGGGCTCGTCCGGCGTGGGC
>JBAVUF010000208.1:0-2591 GCA_049696635.1 Acidimicrobiales bacterium
GATTGCCCCGGCGACGCCGGCACCGGGCGCAAGCTGCGCGTTCGCCGCGTTCACGATCGCCTCGAAGCCGCGTTGATCGGCGATATCGCCCTTCGTGACTTCGACCACGATCTCCCCGAGGTGCGCCGTGAGGATCGGTCCTCCGTCCGCCCTTGGCATTGCGCGTCACCTCGCTTCGATGCGTGGTCCTCGGTCCGTTCGGATACGTTTACCTCGTCCTGGTCGCGCCATGCGAGTTTGGTCGCGCGCCAGCAGCTCGTCCCGCCGCGGCAAATAAATAAGGAGGCGCGAGGACGCAATGCGAAAGGTCTATGAGACCGCGGCGGAAGCGGTCGGCGATATCCCGAGCGGGTCGACGATCGCCGTTGGCGGATTCGGACTATCGGGTATTCCGGCGACTCTGATCAAGGCGCTCACCGCAACGACGGTCTCGGACCTGCGATGCGTATCGAACAACTGCGGCACCGACGAGTACGGACTCGGGATCTTGTTGAACGCCGGCAAGATCTCGAAGATGACGAGCTCGTACATCGGCGAGAACGCGGAATTCGCCAGGCAGTATCTCGGCGGCGAGCTCGAAGTCGAGCTGTGTCCCCAGGGCACGATCGCCGAACGGCTGCGCGCCGGAGGGTGCGGCATCCCGGCCTTCTACACGCCGACGGGCGTCGGCACCCTCGTCGGCAACGGAGGACTGCCGCTTCGCTACGGTTCCGATGGCTCGATCGCCAAGGCGTCCGAGCCGCGTGAGACGCGCGTGTTCGACGGACGCACCTACGTCCTTGAGCACGCGATCGTCGTCGACTTCGCCCTCGTCCACGCCTATCGGGCGGACGAGTCGGGGAATCTCGTCTTCCGCGAGTCCTCGCGCAACTTCAACCCGCTCGCCGCGATGGCTTCCAAGGTGGCGATCGTCGAGGCAGAAGAAATCGTGTCCGTTGGAGTGCTCGACCCCGAAGAGGTGCATCTGCCCGGGCTTTTCGTGCAGCGCTTGGTGAAAGTGCCTGACGGCACGGAAAAGACGATCGAGCGACGAACGGTACGCAAGCGGGCAGGAGCAGCGGCCTGATGGCGTGGACGAAAGAAGAGATGGCTGCACGTGCCGCCCTCGAGTTGCGCGACGGGCAGTACGTGAACGTCGGTATCGGGCTGCCGACGCTCGTGCCGAACTACATCCCACACGGCGTCGAAGTCATGCTCCACTCCGAGAACGGAGTCATGGGAGTCGGGCCTTTTCCTTACGAGGGTGAGGAGGATCCCGACCTCATCAATGCCAGCAAGGAGACCGTGACGGTTCTGCCCGGGGCGTCCTTTTTCGATTCGGCGACATCGTTCGGGATGGTCCGTGGAGGTCATCTGGACGTCGCGATCTTGGGCGGGATGCAGGTGTCCGAGAAAGGTGACCTCGCGAACTGGGTCGTCCCGGGAAAGCTCGTGAAGGGAATGGGCGGCGCGATGGATATCGTCAACGGGGCGAAGCGTGTCATCGTGCTCATGGAGCACGTGGCGAAGGACGGTTCCTTCAAGATCGTGCGCGAGTGCTCGCTCCCGCTTACCGGAACCGCGGCCGTCGACCGCGTGATCACCGATCTCTGTGTGCTCGACGTCGCCGAGGACGGGTTCGTGCTCCGTGAGTTGGCGCCGGGCGTGAGCGAGGAGCACGTTCGCAAGGCGAGCGAGCCGGAGCTCTCCTTCTCCCCTTGACGAGGGACAGTCTCACTTCGGATCTCGTCAGATGAGCACCTCCGCGATTGAGCCGACCGCCGCAGAGCTCGGCTCGCAACCCGATCGCGTCCCGCGTCGCTACCTGATCCGCTATCGGGTCCTCGCCTTTGCGACCGCGACCCTCCTGATCGTGCTGGTCTTTGTCGGGGTGCCCCTTCAGGTCGCCGCGAACCGACCGCAGGTCGTGAACGACGTCGGCACCGTGCACGGCCTCCTTTACATCGTCTATCTCTTCGTCGCATTCGGGCTCACGCGCCGGCTCTCGATCCCGAGGTGGCAGATGGCACTCGTGCTCCTCGCGGGCACGGTGCCGTTCGCCGCCTTCGTCGCCGAGCGCAAAATGACGCACCGCTTCGAGGCAGCGAATCGGATGGACGTGCCCGCCGCGGAGGATGACCAGCCGGATCGCTCAGAGCGCGCAGCGGAAATCCGGAGGCGGTGGTTCTCACGTCGCGCGCTGACCTTGGATCTCGAAGTGCTCGTTCTCGCGCCCGGCTGCGCGGTCGCCGGATGGTGGCAGGCGACGCGCGCCCTCGCCGGCAACGGGCTCAGTTGGTTCTATTCAATCGAGTGGCCGGTGTTCGCGATCCTCGCCGTCTGGGGATGGTGGTACCTCATCCACGAGGACCCCGACGTGTACGCCGCGCGCCGCTGGTTCCGAAGACGCGGCGACGGCTCGGTCGACGCAAGCGCTGTCGCCGTCGACTCCGTCGTGCAGCTCACCGTGCGGAAGGCGATCGCAAATCTCGCCCGCGTCCTTCTCGTCCTCGCCGCCGTCGACGTCGCGTTCGGAATCGGCGCCGTCGCATTGCTGCCGTTGCACCGCGCGACGGGCTTTTTGCCCTCGGAGCAGCGGGGCATCTATGTCG
>JBAVUF010000209.1:0-12648 GCA_049696635.1 Acidimicrobiales bacterium
CCCCTTCTCAGGCTCGGGTACGGGCCGGTCAGGAGGCCGCACGACGCGGCCGGTCGGACTTCTCACCGGTGGTGCGCGGCACGAGCGTGGGGGCGACGCGCTCCAGCACGGTCTCTTTGTCGACGACGCACCGGCCGACGTCGCTTCTCGATGGGAGGTCGTACATGACCTCCAACAGCACCTCTTCGAGGATCGCCCGCAGACCCCTCGCACCGGTCCCGCGCAAAAGCGCCTGTTCGGCGATCGCCTCGAGCGCCTCTTCGCTGATCTCCAAGTCGACGCCGTCGAGCTCGAAGACCCTCTGGTACTGCTTCACGAGCGCGTTCTTCGGTTCGACCAAGATCCGTACGAGCGCCTCACGATCGAGGCTCGAAACCGTGCCGAGCACCGGCAGGCGCCCGACGAATTCGGGGATCAGGCCGAACTTGAGAAGGTCCTGCGGAACGACCTCTTGTAAAAGTCTCGCTTCGTCTTCTCGTCTCGGGCGACGGATCTCTGAGCGGAAGCCGATTCCAGACTTGCCGATTCGGGACTCGATGATCTTGTCGAGTCCTGCGAACGCGCCACCGCAGATGAACAAGACGTTCGTCGTGTCGATCTGGATGAACTCTTGGTGCGGGTGCTTCCGTCCACCCTGCGGCGGAACCGACGCCGTCGTTCCCTCGAGGATCTTCAGTAGCGCCTGTTGCACGCCCTCACCGGAGACATCGCGGGTGATCGAAGGGTTCTCGCTCTTCCGGGCGATCTTGTCGATCTCGTCGATGTAGATGATCCCGGTTTCCGCCTTCTTCACGTCGTAATCGGCGGCTTGGATCAACTTCAACAAGATGTTTTCCACGTCTTCACCGACATAACCCGCTTCGGTCAGAGCGGTCGCGTCGGCGATTGCGAATGGCACATTGAGCATGCGCGCGAGCGTCTGAGCAAGGAAGGTCTTTCCGCAGCCCGTTGGTCCCAGCAACAAGATGTTCGACTTCGCGAGCTCGACGTCTTGATCCGTCGGCTGTCCCGCCTGGACGCGCTTGTAGTGGTTGTAGACGGCGACCGAGAGGATCTTCTTCGCCTGATCCTGGCCGATGACGTAATCGTTCAGGAAGTCGAATATCTCGCGGGGTTTGGGAAGGTCGTCGAAGCGGACCTCGGAGGTGTCAGCGAGCTCCTCTTCCAAGATGTCGTTGCACAGCTCGATGCATTCGTCGCAGATGTAAACGCCAGGTCCGGCGATGAGCTTCTTCACCTGCTTCTGGGACTTGCCGCAGAAGGAGCACTTCACCAGCTCCCCGCCGTCGCCGAACTTGGCCACGATCCCTCCAGCTCAGGCCGCCCCGGCCGCCGACAGCGCGTCGACGGACTCCCGGGTCGTGATCACCTCGTCGATAAGACCGTAGTCGCGTGCGTCTTCCGCGCTCATGACAAAGTCCCGGTCCGTGTCGTGCTGGATCTTGTCGATCTGCTGTCCGGTGTCGTTGGCGAGCATCTCGTTCAACATGTCCCGCATGCGGAGGATCTCCCTCGCCTGCAGCTCGATATCCGTTGCCTGCCCGGCGGCGCCGCCGTAGGGCTGGTGCAACAAGATGCGCGCGTGGGGCAAGGCAAACCGCTTGCCCTTGGTTCCCGACGCGAGGAGCACCGCTGCAGCCGATGCCGCCTGTCCGAAACAGAACGTTGACTTGTCAGGCCGGACGTATTTCATCGTGTCGTAGATCGCGAACAGCGCCGTGATTTCGCCACCTGGAGAATTGATGTAGATGTTGATGTCTTTGTCCTGATCCTCGGACTCAAGAAACAGCATCTGCGCGGACACGAGGTTCGCGACCACGTCATCGATCGGTGTCCCGATGAAGATGATTCGATCGCGAAGCAGGCGCGAGTACAGGTCATAGGACCGCTCGCCCTTGCTCGACGACTCGACCACCATCGGAACGAGATAGTCGTAGGCGCTCACTTCGCAACCTCCTCGGTGATCGCGGCAATTTGATCTGACCCGTTGTGCGCGTGCTCCGGATCCGTTTCGTCAAGAACGAGCAACGATCGGTCCACCGGTTTCCCCTCCTCGTCGACCACGCTCACGTGATCAACAAGCCAGCGCAGCGCTTTCGCGCTCTTCATTTGCGAGCGTAGTCCGCTCAGTCCCTCTCCCCGTTCCAACGTCGCGCGCATTTTTGCGGGGGTGGTTTGCGCATGACCGGCGAGATGCACGATCTCTTCGTCGACGTCCGACTCGTCGACCTCTATGGCCTCTGCAACCGCAAGTGCACGAAGCGCGAGGTCGGCTCGCACGATCTTTTCCGCTTCTCGTTCAAAGTCCGCAAATACCGCCGGCTCGTCGAGCCCAGTCGCTTCGAGGTAGTTCTGGAAGGTCAGCTTCTGCTGTGCGAGCCGCCGGACGAAGTCGTCTAAGAGCCGCTGCGCCTCATCGGCGACGAGCGTCGTCGGTATCTGCTCGGTTACGAGCTCGCCGAGAGCGTCGAGCGCCCCGCTCCGCAGAACGGCGACAGCCTGCCGGCGCTTCAGTTCGCCGAAGCGACGCTCGAGATCTGCCCGCAGCTCGGCAATCGTCTCGAACTCCGACGCGTCCGACGCGAACTCGTCGTTCGCCTTTGGGAGGACTTTTTCGCGCACTTGTTTCACGAGGATGCGCAGCTGCGCGGGCCCGCCGGGGGCATCCCCGGCGTCCATTTCAAAGATGTCGCCGACCTTGGCGCCGTCGAGCTTCTCATCGACGCCCTGAGCGATCCCACCCGTGCCGAGTTCATAGACGAGATCGTCGGCAACGAGTCCCTCGGCCGGCGCGCCGTTGCGGGTGCCATGGACATCGAGCGTGAGCACGTCGCCAGGGCGGGCAGGCCGTCCGATTTCGGTGAGCGTGGCGAATTGCTCTCGCAGACGGTCGATCTGCGCGTCGATCTCGGCATCGGTGACCTTCGGGTTCGGAACCGTCACGACGAGTCCGCCATATCCCGGGATCGTCACTTCGGGTCGGACCTCGACGATCGCGTCGAAGCTCACCGACCCTTCATCCGCGCCCGACGTGATGTCGATCTTTGGGTTGGCGATGACGTCGAGATCGGACTCGGCGACGGCCTCGCCATACAACTGCGGCAGGACGTCTCTCAAGGCCTGCTCGCGGATCGTCTTCGGCCCGAGGCGTGCCTGGATGACTCGACGCGGGACCTTGCCAGGTCGGAAACCGGGGATGCGCGCTTCTCGGGTGAGGCGGGTAAGGGTGCGATCCTCGGCTTTCGCGACTTCGTCGTCGTCGACCTCGACTCGCAGCTTGACGACATTCCCCTCTAACGGCTCGACCGAGGTGCGCATGAGGCGGCGAGTCTACCGGTGGCCTTCCCGCCGAATCTCGGAGCTACCGGGCGAGTACGCAGCGGTTTTCGGCATCGGGGAGGTGCGCTCCGACCTCGTACGATCGGAGTCGGCGGGGCGTAGCGCAGCTTGGTTAGCGCGTCGGCTTTGGGTGCCGAAGGTCCCCGGTTCGAATCCGGGCGCCCCGACTGTCAGGCCTAGAGCCCATCGAGTGGACCACGGTTATGACAACGTGGCCCCGGAGCGGGGTGGTGAGTGCAGGTCTTCGAATTCGCTCGAAAGATCAGCCGATCAGCCCGAGTGCCATCGCCCCCGCACCGACTGCGCCCGCCCGTGGGCCGAGTTCAGCCTGACGGATCTCGGTCGACCGGTCGCCTGTTCCTCTGCGGGTGATCTCGAAGTACTCGCGAGTCGCTGGCAAGAACAGGTCTGCGTCATTCGCGGCGCCACCGCCGATGATCACCGCTAACGGATCGAGGATCTCGACGAGATTCGCGATCCCGATGGCGAGGTACTTCGCAATCGTGTCGACGATCCCCCACGCCTCGAGGTCGCCGGAGCGGGCGGCGGTGAAGACGTGGGCGCTTTCGATCTTGTCGACATCTCCGCCGGCGAGCGCGAGCACCATGTCCGCCCGGCCGGAAGAGGCCGCCTCACGGGCAAGCCGCCGGTGACCGCTGCCGGAGACGAACTGTTCCCAGCATCCGAACCTGCCGCACACGCAGAGCGGCCCGTCGACCGAGACGACCATGTGGCCGAACTCCCCGGCAAATCCGTGTCCGCCGCGAAGGACGCGGCCCGCGGAGACGATGCCTCCGCCGATACCGGTCCCGAGCGCGACCATCAGCACGTCAGACAGCCCTCGACCGGCGCCAAAGACCACCTCACCCGCGACCGCACACGTCCCGTCGTTATCGATGATCAGCCGAGGTGCTGGCCACTCCGGGATGCGGCGTTCGAGGCGCCTTGCCAACTCGGGGACGACCGAGAGCTCTTCGGCGGCTGGCAGATTCGGCGCTTCATGCATCACGCCGTCGTGATCGACGAGCCCCGGCACTCCGATACCGACACCGACGAGTTCGCTGACGCCCTCTCCCATCGATAACGAAAGTTCGACGGCGACTTCCTCGAGTCCGTCAAGGACCGCCTCGCGCGAGTTGTGGGCAGGTCGCTTGCATTCCGCGAGCACCGCACCGGATTGGTCGAACGCGACGCCGAGGATTTTCGTGCCGCCGACGTCGAGGCCAAGGGCGAGGGCCATATGGAGACGCAAAGGTAGCTGCGCCTCACGCGGCGATCTCAATCTTCGTCCGGGAGGCGAGAGGGCCGACGGATAACCTGACGCCGTCTCGCGGGCGTAGCTCAATGGCAGAGTTCCAGCCTTCCAAGCTGGCTATGCGGGTTCGATCCCCGTCGCCCGCTCCAAAGACCTTGACCCGAAAAGTGGACCAGCAGCGCGCCTACGGTTCCCCTGCGACGATTCGCGCGAATGCCTCGGCCGACCGTTGCCTTGATGTCTTGATGGTTCCGAGCACCTCCACGACCCGGGCGTTGCTACGAGCAGCAGACGGTTCGGTCTCGGTTCACCTTCTCGCTCCGAGGTTCTGAGCCCGGTCCTGCGCGCGTGGCGGTTTCGCCCCTTTTTCGCGCTCCAGATTTTTTTGCCCGGGGGCAAATTGGGCCGTGGCGTGAACGCGCGACAACCAAAGTGCGCTGTCTGGTGTCAGAGTGTGCGGGGACTGACAGCAAGGTTGTTGTCGGGCGGGAGGTGCGAATTTGTCAGCCTTTCGCTTCGCAGACTGGATCCGCGGGACGCGCCATTCGGAATCAGGACCGAGGCCGTACCCAGTGGCGCACGTGCGGATCCTGCAAAGCGACGTCGACCTCGAACGAGCGCGCGATGACGCGCTCGCTTTCGAGAGCGCCGCCGCGCAAGCGCTCCAAATCCGGATCGATCGGTACATCGGCCTCAATCAGCCGCGGGTCGTCGTCCCGATCCCGGAGAGCGCCACACGACTAGAGGTCCCCCCGGCTGAGCGCTCCGAACCGGAGGCTTCTCGTGAGCCGGACTCCGGGCCGGAAACCTCGCCAGAGGGAACTCGGGAGGGCTTTTTCAGTCCAGCGAGCGGCGTCGCCTGAGCGCGCGGGTAGCGGGCGGGTGACAGAAGGGCGCCCATAGGTACGCCCCTAGGCGGGATTCCGGGACCAGCTTTCACCGGTCGCGACGGACATCAGATGACCGGCGAGGATCGCTACCTTCTGGTGGACTACGCGGCAATGATCAGCCCGAACGACCGACGAAGACTGCGTTCGATCGGCTGCGCCGCCGCGCTCGCATTCGGATCCCTCGTTCCGCTCTCGGCGCAATGGCGGATCACCCAACTGCCGATCCCCCGGCGCCAAGGAGGCGCATCGACCGAATCGTGTTCGAACAGCAGGGTCGTCGGGACGTGGAGCCTGGCGCGGCGGGCGGCACAGTTACTCGCGGTTCCCGTCGACTCAGCTCAAGTGGCCGACCTTGAACCAGCGGTCGCGTCCGGAGCGGGCGGGATTCTCCTTTCTGGGTCAGACGCGCCAGCGAATCTCGGTGCACTGATCCGTTCCCTCGATGCGCACGCCGAAGGCGGCATTGCGCCGTTCGTGATGACCGACGAGGAAGGCGGCGAGGTCCAGCGGCTCGCGAACCTCGTTGGTTCCATCCCCTGGCCGCGCACGATGGCCGCGCAGATGAGTCCCTCCGCGGTCGAAGCACTCGCCGACGCCATCGGCAAACGAATGCTCGCCTCGGGCGTGACGATGGATCTCGCTCCTGTTCTCGACATCGCGGGCGGACCCGGGCCAGACGCGACCCATACGGACGGTCCGCGCTCGTTCAGCCCGAACCCCGCTGTTGCCGCCCGCTACGGGCTCGCGTTCGCGCGTGGGCTCCTTGAATCAGGCGTGATCCCGGTCGTGAAGCACTTCCCCGGCGAGGGACGGGCGAGCGCGAACACCGACGACGCGAAGGCCTCAACGCCGTCCCTTTCGACCCTCGAACGCGCCGATCTCGTTCCCTTCGAGGACGCGATCAAAGCGAACGTGCCCGCGGTGATGGTCGGCAACGCGACGATTCCCGGCCTCACTTCGCTGCCGGCGAGCCTGTCACCTGCGGTGATCGGAGGACTGCTCCGTCATCATCTCGGCTTCCATGGGCTCGTGCTCACCGACTCACTCACGGCGCTCGGGATATCGGACGCCGGATTCAGCCTGGCGCGCGCCACGGTCCTCGCGATCCACGCCGGCGCGGACGTCGTGTTGTTCAACGCCTCGAACCCCAACCTTGTCTTCTCGGAACTCCAATCGGCGATCGTGCAGGCGGTTGCCGCAGGAAAGCTCCCGGCGCGCGTCGTCGATGGCGCCGTCGCGACCGTCCTTGCTGCGAAGAAGGTCAACCTGTGTGGCTGAACCACCGCGCGGCTCAAGCGCCTTCGGGCGCGGCGCGCGATTCGTTCGGTGCCTGCGCGGCTTCCGACGGTCCGCCCATGTGGCCGAGCATCGGCAGCCCTCCCGATCGCACGAAGACGGCGAAAAGTCCGAGCGCGATCGCCCCGGCGGCGATGTCGAGCGCCGAGGTGTAGTTCCAGCTAACGGCGATGTTGGCGACGTGCGCGGAACTCCGCGACGGAACGAGGCCGAGTCCGGCGAAGGCCAGTTCGATGACGTAGCCGGCGACGACCATCGCGAAATAGAAGACGCCGAGGATCTTCAGCGCGACACGCGTTCCGTAGTACTTGCGATAAATGATGACGATCGGCACGATGATGAGGTCGCCGAAGATGAACGAGACGACGCCACCGAAGCTGATGCCGCCGCGCCATAACACCGCGGCCAGCGGGACGTTGCCGACGGAGCACACGAAGCTCAATGACGCCGCGATCGGACCGAGCAACGGTCCAATGATCTTCGACGTTGCGGGGTCGCTCGTGACGAAAACGTCCCTCCAGAATCCGTTCGGTACCCACGCGCCGATAGCACCCGCGCCGACGAGCCCGACCGCGATGTCGCGGAAAACGGCCGCCCACTCCATCACGAAGTTCTGCGAGATCGACGTGACCGCCCCAGGGGCGCGAAGGCGTCGCCACACTCCTCCATCGGCGGCGATGCTCATGTCCATCGCCGCGTGCCCTTCCATCGAACCCGCGATCGCGAGGTTCGCCTGGCGTCGTGCGGATGCGAGATCCCCCTGTCGCATGACGAAGCGCATTGCGAACGCCATCGCCGCGATCATGATCGGCCCGGCGACGAACTCGGCGAGCGTGAATTGCCAACCGATGAGCACGGCGAGCACAACGCCGAGTTCGACGACGAGGTTCGTCGACGCGATCTCGAAAGCCATCGCGGCGACGAAGTCGGCGCCACGGCGATACAGCGATCTCGTGATGGCGACCGCCGCGTAGGAACACGACGACGAAGCGACGCCGAGCAGAGATGCGGTCGCGAGGGTGCGGGGCCGCGAGTTGCCCAAGATGCGCGCGATCCCTTGCTTGGAGACGAGCGACTGGATCACGGCAGCGAGGACGAAGCCGAAGATGAGCGCCCAAAGGATGTCCCAGGTCATCGTGCCCGTAACGCGCAATGCGTGGACGATCGCGTCGAGAACTCGCATTCGTGCCGATTATGACGTGCGCCTGGAGAGCGACCTCGGGACCACGTATTCGGGACCTGGACGCGGCCGAAGGGCCGGAGGCGACGATCTTCGAAAACGCAAAAGCCCGGGATCCGGCTGGGGGGAACCGAATCTCCGGGCTCGCGTCGCCATTTTGGCGAGAGGGGGTACCGCCATGAGAGCCTCATCGACCCTCGGCGACATCTTCGCGGGCGAACCTGTGACGATCCTGAACCGGTTGGCGGAGGTTGCTGAGAACATACGACGAGGACCAAGCCACGTCCGTGCGTATGAGCGCAGTGAGCCCAACCCAGACGAGGTCCGGGTGACCCGTTCTCATCATCTGGCAGAGAGTCCTTCGCGTCATTCGGGCGAGATTCTGCCGAACCTGCGTCTCCCCGGTAGGTCGTGGCACGATTCCGCCGTGCCGTTTCGCCGGGTCGCGGACCCGGTCTTACCTCCATTAGCTCTTCGAGGTCCCCCTCGTCATCGAGCACGACCTCGACCGCGACGTTGCCCCGCACGCGCGAGACCTGCGGGAACCGATGTGGGTTCGAGGTCCCGCTGACCGGACCGTGACTCGGACCGCACGACGGTGAGCACCCGCATGGTCGTCGCGGCGCTCACGCTCGTCGTTCCTGCACGATCCGAGGCGACGGACCTCGGCTCGCTGATTTCGTCGTGGCGCACCGACGACGGCGGCCTTGTTCTGACGGCGATCGGTGCGGCGGCGATCACGACGTACGCGGCCATCGCCTTGGCCGATCGGAGAAGGAAAGCACTCGCTTGGGGTCCGGCGAGCGTCGGATTCGTCCTCGGCGTGCTCGTGTGTCTCTGGGCGTTCTGTTCGGGCCTCGGGTCGCTCAATGACCGCGCGCCGGGAGTCGTCGTCGCCGACCACCTCGCACTCGTCACCGTCGCGCCGGTGCTCCTCGCATTCGGCGCGCCGATACGCCGAGCCGCTGCGGTTCGGCACCGCCTGCCTGGGACGCGTCGATCGTTGCCGACAGTTGTCACCGTGGCGTTCCACCCCGCCGTCGCGTTCGCGATCCTCTTCGGACTCGAGTACCTGTTTCTGCTCTCACCCCTTTACGGCTGGACACTTGCGAACCAGTCCGGAGGCGACCTCGTCCGGGGCGCGTTTCTGCTCGCCGGCTGTTTTTATTGGTGGCCGATCGTCGGAGCCGATACCTGGCCACGGACGATGAGCGGCGGCGTCCGCATGCTCGACCTCGCGGCGACGCTGCCGTTCACCGCGTTCTTGGGGATCGATCTCACGCTCACCGAAAAACGACTGTCCCGCTCGCGATCGCTCGAGGCAACCCACGTCGCGGGCGCCGAGCTCTGGGGTTATCCGACGCTTTTCACGCTCGCCGCACTCGGCGCGGTCTTTTTGTGGTGGATGCGCCAAGAAGACGACCGCGCCGCCGCGCAAGATGCCGCTCTCGACACGATCGATGCCGCTGAGGCGATTGTGCAGGAGGCCGAGATGCGCCTCGACGAGGACGGGGACGAATGAAGGTCGCGGTGGCGACTGTGATCAGACCGTCGTCGTGTCCGACTTCGCCGCGACGAGCGACCGCTCCTGACGAAGGACGCGCAAACGGTGCACGACAAGTGCAGCGACGCTGAGCACGACGAGCGCGATCAGCACGTAGCCGGCAATCGAGAATCCGTGCGCAACCTTGTGCCAGGTGCCCGAGAGGGCGTAGCCGATCGACGCGAGAGCAGAGGTCCACACCAAGGTGCCAACGAGGCTGAAGACGCCGAATTTCAGCCACGGCATCTCGGCGATTCCGGCGACAAGGGAGATGAAGGTGCGGACGATCGGCAGCGCTCGGCCGATGGCGACGGAGTACTCGCCGCGACCCGAAAGCCACTTCTCGGCATGGTCGAGGTCGGCGTTCGTGAGCAGGACGTACCTGCCGAACCGCTTGACGAGTGGACGGCCGCCGATGCGACCGATCGCGTAGCCGACATACGAGCCTGCGAACTCTGCGAGGGAGCCGAGGAGGATCACCGCCGCCAGGTTGAGCCTCCCCGATGCGGCGAGAAAGCCGGCGAAGCCGAAGGTGATCTCGGAGGGGAAGGGCACGCAAACCCCTTCGGCGAACGCGAGCACGACGAGCGCGGCGTATCCGGAATCCGAAAGGAAGTGCTGCACGGCCGGTAGGTTTAGCCGATCATCGACACCGCAAACGACGATTCTGCCCTGCTCGGGGCGAATTCTCAGCCCGCATCCAGCAAAGATCGCACTCCTTTGCGACAAAGGCTCCGAATGGAGCGGGAAGACGGCGGACACCTCGCCGCGATCGACTTTGGCGGCTCGGGGGCGACAGCGCTCCTCGTCCCCGGCGCCGGCCTCAACGGGCTCTGCTTCGCGCCGCTCGCGGATGCGCTGTCCGACTCGCTGCGCTGTGTCGGTCTCGACCTCTCGGGCCACGGCCGATCCGAGCCACCCCCGCTCGTCGGCTGGCCCGTCTTCGTCGATGACGTCTTGGTCGCTTCACGAGAACTCGGTGCCGGAATGATCGGTGTCGGCCACTCCCTCGGCGCGAGCGCACTCTTGGCCGCAGCGGCGGCTCGACCGGGGAGCTTCGCGGCGCTTTTTTGCTACGAGCCGGTCGTGATCGACGACGCGGCATCCGGTCGGGTTCGAGGCGACGCAAACGCGCGAATCGCCCGCCGCAGGAGGCCGAAATTTGCCTCACGTGACGAGGCGTTCGAACGCTTTTCGACGCGGCCGCCATTTTCGACGTTCGACCCTGGTGCGCTCGCCGGGTACCTCGAGGAAGGACTCGTCGAAGGCGAGAACGGATCGGTCGCCCTCGCCTGCAACCCGGAAACAGAAGCCGCGATCTACGAGACCGCAGCGGATTTCGATCTGCTCGGGCTGCTCGATCGCGTCGACTGCCCCGTGACGATCGCGTTCGGCGGGTCGAGCGACGTGATGACGAGCGCCCGCGCAGAAATGATCGCGAGCCGCCTTTCGCACGGCCGGATTGCGCCGATCACCGGGCTCGATCACTTCGGCCCGTTCAACGCCCCCTCCCCTGTCGCGAAGGCGCTGGTCGCAGCCCTCCGAACACCCCAGGCGTAGCGTCACCGGCACATGTCGACATCACTTGCGAGCACGCTTTCCCCATCGAAGATCTCGCGCTTCACCCAGTGTCCGCTCGCTTTCAAGTACTCCTACATCGACCGACTTCCGGAACCTCCGACGATCCAACAGGTGAGGGGCACGCTCGCGCACGCCGCGCTCGAGCGACTGTTCGCCGACAACGACGATGACGAACGGACCGTGGATCGTGCCGAGGACGCGCTGACAGAGACGTGGGCCGGTCGGCACAGCCGCTCCGAATACGTCGAGCTCGGACTCGACGAGCGCCAAGAGGCGCAACTGCTCGAGGAACTGCGCGTCCTTATCGCGCGTTACTTCGAGCTCGAGGACCCGAAGTCGATCCATCCCCGCGGTCTCGAACTCCGGCTGCGCGCGGAGGTCGAAGGCGTCGAGCTGAACGGGATCATCGATCGACTCGATGACGTTGGCGACGGTGACTTCTGTGTCGTTGACTACAAAACGGGATCGTCTCCTGGCGAGACCCGCACCAGGTCGAGTTTCAACGGAGTCAACTTCTACGCTGTGCTTTGCGAAGAGAACTTCGGGCGCGCGCCAGTCGAGGTGCGCCTCATGTACCTGAAAGACCGCGTTGTGCTCGTCCAGTCGGTCACCGAACAGGCAGTGAGGAGCTCGCGGCTGCGCGCCCTCGCGGTGTGGTCGGCGATCGAGCGGGCGTGCGAAAAAGAGGTCTTCCGCCCCAACCCCTCTCCGTTGTGTCGGTTCTGTGCCTTCCGCTCGCTCTGCCCGGTCTTCGCGAACGCATCTGGCGCAGGAATGGATCCCGGGAAAGCGCGAACCGCCCGATAATCTTTCCTCGTCATGGACCACGAGCTCATCGCGGCCTTCGACGACCGGGTCGACGCGTGGTTCGACAAAATCCGCGGGCACCCGTTCTGGGACCGCCTCTTTTACGCCGCATCGGCGTTGGGTGAGTTCGGCTTGATCTGGGTGATGTTCGCACTGCTGAGAGCCCTACGTGGCGGCGAGCGGAACGAACGTGCCGCGATCCGCGCCATCGTCGCGACCGGTATCGAGTCTGTACTCGTCAACGTCCTCATGAAGTCGTTGTTCGGCAGGCGCCGTCCCCAGCGAAGGCGCGAGCATCCGCTTCCGTTCCGGGAACCACTCTCGTCGAGCTTCCCCTCCGGGCACGCGACCGCCGCGTTCTGCGGGGCGACGCTGCTCTCCGACGGTGATCCGCTCTGGCCGCTCTACTACGCCGTCGCCGCCGTCGTCGCCGTGAGCCGCGTGCACGTGAAGATCCATCACGCGTCCGACGTCATCGGCGGCGCGATAGTCGGTCAAATCCTCGGACTGATCGGCAAACGAATCGCGCCACTCGACAAGAAGGCGTAGACGAGATGGTGGTTACTCGGAGCATCCGATGAGCGTTGCGATCGTGATGGGAAGCGACTCGGATGAAGAGATCATGCGTGACGCGGCTGCGGCGCTCGACGAGTTCGGCATCGGCTGGGAGATGCGAGTGATCTCTGCGCACCGCACGCCCGACGACGCGATCGCGTACGCGCGCGGGGCGAAATCCCGGGGCGTCGAGGTCGTGATC
>JBAVUF010000210.1:0-9405 GCA_049696635.1 Acidimicrobiales bacterium
ACTCGCGTGATCGCGATCCCGGCGCGCGCCGCCAACCGCTCGACGGCGTCGGCGAAGTCGAGCCCCTCGGTTTCCCGCACGAACGTGATCGCGTCTCCGTGTGCCTGACAGCCGAAGCAGTAGTAGAGGCCCTCTTCGGCATTCACGCTGAACGACGGGCTGCGCTCGGAATGGAACGGGCAAAGACCCTGGAATCGCCGGCCGACGCGCTTTAAAGCGGTGTGTTCGCCGATCAGGGCGACGATGTCGGTCGCGGTCCGGACGCGCGCGACGTCTTCGTCAGGGATCCCCACGAAACTGACCGTATCTGCTCATCCGCCCGTTCCAGGCGGCCGGAGGACCCGACCTCAGGTCCGCCGCCTCGAAAACCGCAGCCCTGACCAATCGGCGTTCACGGCGGCAACCTTCGTGTCGACGAGTCCGAGCGACAGCCCCGCCGCGCGGACGAGATTGTCGGTGAGGTCGCTCTCGTGCCCACCGGCGCGACGCGGCCAGCACAACCACAAAGGCGCGACGCTCCGGTCGGAATTCGCGACCGCCTGCACGAGAACGTCGAGCTCGCTGCGGTCACGGACGAACGCCATCGTGACGTCTGGCGGATCATTGCCTCGCTTCGTTTGGAGTTGTATCAAGCGCACGCGCTTCGCACTGCACCCGGTCGGTGGATCATCGAGCAAGAAATCTTTCGGCGCGTCGATGAGCATGACGACGCATCCGTCTTTCAGACCGAGCTTTCTCGATTGCGACAACGGCGCGACGCCCCGCGCGCCCGGTGCGTTCAGGAGGTCCCCTTTGCCGAGTCGATCCGGACGACCGCCTGCGCCGCGGCGAGGCGCGCGATCGGTACCCGATACGGCGAGCAGCTCACGTAATCGACGCCGATGTGGGCGAAGACGTCGATCGACTCGGGATCGCCGCCGTGTTCGCCGCAAACCCCGAGGTGAAGCGTCGGGTTGGCCTTCCTGCCCCTTTCCGAAGCGATCGCGACCAGCTCGCCGACGCCTTTCGCGTCGATCGTCTCGAACGGATTCGAGGGAATGAGGCCCTTCGACAGGTAGATCTCCATCATCCGCAACTCGACATCGTCCCGGCTGAAGCCGAAGGTCATCTGCGTGAGGTCGTTGGTGCCGAAAGAAAAGAAGTCGGCCTCGGTCGCGATCTCGCTGGCGAGCAGCGCGGCGCGTGGAGTCTCGATCATCGTGCCGATCTGTACGTCGAGTGAAACGGCGGTCTCGTTGTCGAGTTCGCGTTCGAGCGCCTCAACGACCCACGAGCGGGCGAGCGCGAGTTCCTCACGCGAGATGACGAGCGGGATCATGACTTCGACGCGGGGGTTTCCGCCGTCGCGGAGCCGCTTCTTCGCCGCTTCGATGAGCGCGCGCACCTGCATCGCGTAGAGGCCCGGTTTCAAGACGCCGAGGCGGACACCGCGCGTGCCGAGCATCGGGTTCTGCTCGTGCCATTCCTTCGCCGCCGCGAGCAGCTGCTCTTCTTCGGCGGTCAGCTCCCCGCGGGCGCCCTTCAGCTCGAGCGAGTTCACATCGGGAAGGAACTCGTGTAGCGGCGGGTCCAAGAGCCGCACGGTGACGGGGAGGCCGTCCATTGCCCTCAGGATCTCTTCGAAATCGGCGCGCTGCGCGATGCGGAGCTCTTCGAGGGCCGCCGTTTCATCGTCCGGGTTCGACGCGAGAATCATCCGCCGCACGATCGGCAGGCGGTCCTCCGCTAAGAACATGTGCTCGGTACGACACAACCCGATTCCCTCCGCGCCGAGTCGGCGAGCGTTGTCCGCATCCGGGCCGTTGTCGGCGTTCGCCCGGACGCCGAGGCGATCTGAGCGGATCTCGTCGGCCCACGAGAGCAGCGTCGTGAGCTCTTCGGACGGGCGCGCGCCGGAAAGCTCGACGGGCCCGACGACGACGATGCCCGCGGTGCCGTCGATCGAGATCACGTCGCCTTCGTTCACGACCGTGTCGCCGACTCGGAAGCGATCGCGCTCGATCTGCAGCGAGTGCGCTCCGACGACGGCTGGCTTTCCCCACCCACGTGCGACGACCGCGGCGTGCGAGACGAGTCCGCCTCGTGCCGTGAGCAGGCCCGAGGACGCGAGCATCCCGTGCACGTCGTCGGGCGAGGTCTCGTTGCGGACGAGGATCACCTCGTCGCCGCCGCGTGCGACCGCGACCGCTTTATCGGCGCTCAGCGCGACCTTGCCGACCGCCGCGCCCGGAGAAGCCCCGAGTCCGCGGGTGAGCACCTCGAAGTCGGTTCCCGCGAACTGCGGGTGCAAGACGCCGTCCACGTGCTCGGCGCTTACGCGCAGCACCGCTTCTGGCTTCGAAAGCTTGATCACGGGGTCGTCGACCATCTCGACAGCGATGCGCAGCGCGGCGCGCCCGGTGCGCTTTCCGACGCGCGTCTGGAGCATCCACAACTTCCCGTCGTCAATCGTGAACTCGGTGTCGCACATGTCCCGGTAGTGGCGCTCGAGGCGGGCGAAGATCCCGAGCAGCTCGGTGTAGATGTCGGGGAAGTCGTTCGCGAGTGCGTCGAGCGGTTCGGTGTTGCGCGTTCCGGCGACGACGTCTTCTCCTTGGGCGTTGACGAGGAAGTCGCCGTAGGGGCGGTTTTCGCCGGTGGCTGGGTCGCGGGTGAAGCCCACGCCCGTGCCGGATCGGTCGTTGCGGTTCCCGAAGACCATCGCCTGCACCGTCACCGCGGTGCCGAGGTCGTCACGAATGTGCTCGCGTTTGCGATATGCGATCGCTCGTGGTGCGTTCCATGATCGGAAGACCGCCTCGATCGCGCCGCGCAGCTGCTGGCGGGGGTCCTGGGGAAACGGCATGCCCGAGGCACGGCGGACGAGCTCGAGGTGCTCGCCGCATAGTGCGATGAGGTCCTCTGCGGGGATTTCCGCGTCGACCGAGGCGCCGGCGTGGGCACGCGCCTTGTCGAGGGCTTCGTCGAAGGGGGTCTTTTCGAGGCCGAGGACGATCGTCGCGTACATCTCGATGAAACGGCGGTAGCAGTCGTACGCGAACCGGTCGCCGGCCGTCTGCTTCGCGAGTCCGATGACGGATCGGTCGTTGAGCCCGAGGTTCAAGACCGTGTCCATCATGCCCGGCATCGAGATCTCCGCTCCCGAGCGCACCGAAACGAGCAGCGGGTCGTTGGCGTCGCCGATCTCGCGCCCCATGCGCTCTTCCAGGCGCCGGACGTGCTCGTCGACCTCTTCGCTCAGCCCACGCGGCCAGCCGTCGGCGAGGAAGGCGCGGCATGCCTCCGTTGAGATCGTGAATCCGTGCGGGACCGGCAGCCGCAGCACCGAGGTCATCTCGGCAAGGCTCGCCCCCTTGCCACCAAGGAGGGCGTTCATCTCCCTGGGTTCGTGTTCGTGGCGGTGATCGAAGTCGAAGACGTAGGTCACGGCCTTCGCCTTTCTTTCGGCGCGGATCACCCTTCGAGACTAGGCGCCGATCCGATCGGACAACTCGGCGATGACGTTCTCGATCGGGACGCGCACTTGGTCGGTCGAATCGCGCTCGCGGATCGTCACGGCACCGTCTTCGATGCTTTCGAAGTCGACCGTGACGCAGTAGGGGGTGCCGATCTCATCCTGTCGCCGGTAGCGCCGGCCGATCGCTCGCGTCGTGTCGTAGTCGCACATGAAGCGCTCCTGGCAGCGCTTCAGGACGTCCTTCGCGATCTCCTCCAGGGACTCTTTGCGCGACAGCGGCAACACCGCAACCTGGTACGGCGCGATCTGGGGATGCAGTCGCAAAACGACGCGACGTTCGCCCGCGATCTCGTCCTCGTCGTACGCGGCGAGGAGGAAGGCCATCATCGCCCGGGCCGCACCGGCGGCCGGCTCGATCACGTACGGCGTGTAGCGCTCGTTCGTCTGTGGATCGAAGTACTCGAGCGCAACTCCGGAATGCTCGCTGTGCGCCTTCAGGTCGTAATCGGTCCGGTTGGCGATGCCCTCGAGCTCACCCCAGCCCCAGGGGAACGCGAACTCGATGTCCGAAGTCCGCGACGAATAGTGCGACAGGTCTTCTTTCGCGTGCTCGTGGAAACGCAGCAGGTCCTCTGAGATGCCATAACGCCGGTACCACGCCATGCGTTCCGCGCGCCAGTACTCGAACCACGTGTCTGCCTGATCGGGCGGGACGAAGTACTCGACCTCCATGAGTTCGAACTCGCGGGTGCGGAAGACGAAGTTCCCGGGCGTGATCTCGTTGCGGAACGCGCGGCCGATCTGCGCGATGCCGAACGGTGGCTTCAGACGCATCGTCGTCAATACGTTCAAGAAGTTGACGAACATCCCCTGCGCTGTCTCTGGTCGCAGGTACGCGACGGCGCTCTCGTCGTCGACGGGGCCGACGAAGGTCTTGAACATCAAGTTGAACGGGCGTGCCTCGGTGAGATCGGCCGAACCGCAGTTCGGGCAGACGCCGTTGATCTCGTCGGCGCGCCAGCGCTCGTGGCAGTTCTTACAGTCGACGAGCGGGTCGGCGAAGGTGGCAAGGTGGCCGGACGCCTCCCAGACCTTCGGGTTGGTAAGGATCGCCGCGTCGATCGGCACGACGTCGTCTCGCTCGCGGATCACTGTCCGCCACCAGGCCTCTTTCACGTTGCGGAGCATCAACGCGCCGAGCGGGCCGTAGTCGTAGGCGGAGCGCATTCCCCCGTAGATCTCGGCGGAGGGGAAGACGAACCCCCGGCGCTTCGCCAGGTTGACGATCGCCTCGAAGCGATCGGTCGTCGCTTCGTCGGTGCCGGATCTCTCCGAGTCGGTCGCCGTCATTCGGCGAGGATAACAGGGCAGGTCGCGGCCACTTTCGGCGGTATCACGTCTCTAACGCCGCGCGACGGCTCAGGCGGAGCGGTTCGCTTCCGCGAGGTGGTGACGGACGGAGCGCAGGCGACGGTCTAAGTGCCGTTCGACGGCGCCGACCGCGAGACGTTCAAGCTGTTCGACCTCGGGTCCACGAGCTTCCCTGATCGCGCGAGCCAGCCCGCCCGTGGTGATCGCCCGGGCGAGAGCGACGACTTCTGCACTCACTGGCTGACCGCGCCGGCACGACACGCACAAAAAACCACCGTACGAGGCCTCGAAGGCGACGAGCGGCACATCGGATCCGCAGGTCGCGCAGCGGTCGGCGACGACGCCGACACCTTCTGTCGCGAGGAGCTTCAGACAAAACGCGGCGAGGACCAAAGGTGAGCCGGACCCCTCGAGTGAGCGCAGCGCCCCGACCAACAGCCGATAGAGCTCGGGCGCTGGTTGGTGATCGACGGTCGACTGATCGATGATCTCCGCCATCGTCGCCGCCGCGTCGAGGCGTTCGAGGTCGGCCCGGATGCGCGGGAAGACGTCGATGACCTCGACCTGGTTGACGACGTCGAGCTCCCTGCCGCGCCAGGCCATGAAGTCGATATGCGTGAGGGGCTCGGTGCGCGCGCCGAGGCGGCTCTTCACCTTGCGCACGCCTTTTGCGACGGCGCGCACCTTGCCGTGCTCGAGGCTGAGCACGGTGGCGATGCGGTCGGCTTCTCCGAGGCGGATCGTGCGCAACACGACACCGCGGTCGCGGTAGTTCGCCATCGCTCAGCCCGCGTGGATGCGACCGCCAAGGACGATCAGCACCAGGCCCGCCAGAACCACAGGGATGAACAGCGCGGCAGGCGTGTAGCCGGCGATGGCGAGGATCGCCAAGAACGCGACCGCGAAGAGCCCAAGGACGATGCCGCCGAGGCGACCGGCGTGGTCCCAGAGCCACCGTCGTCGCGAGACGAGCGGCTGTTCGTCCGTCACCGTTTCCGTCATCGTTTCACCTTGCCGTAGCGGCGCTCGCGTTGCTGGTATTGACTCAACGCATCGAGGAGATGATCGCGGTCGAAATCGGGCCACAGCACGTCGGTGAAGACGAGCTCCGAATACGCGAGTTCCCACAACAAGAAGTTCGAGATCCGGTACTCGCCCGAGGTGCGGATGATCACGTCCGGATCCGGCATGTCGGGATAGTAAAGGTGCGCTCGGATCTGCCGCTCGTCGATCTTGTTCGCGGGAACCCGATCGTCGACGAGCGCGCGGACCGCGTCGACGATCTCGGTTCTTCCTCCGTAGTTGAAACAGATTGTGAACGTGAGGCGCGAGTTCTTCGCCGTGAGCTCCTCAGCCTCGGTCATCTGGCGGGCGATCCGTCGCGGCACTCGCCAATCCTTTCTGCCGGCGAAGCGAATACGCACTCCCTTTTCGTTCAGGGAGTCACGGTGCTTCGACAGGATCCGCTCATTGAAGTCCATGAGGAAGCGCACTTCATCGGGGGGTCGTCGCCAGTTCTCTGTCGAGAACGCATAGACCGTGAACCACTCGACTCCGAGTTCCAAGACGACGTCGACGATCCGGAATAGAGCGTCTTCGCCGGCGGTGTGTCCGGCCGTCCTCGGCAGTCCCCGCTGTGCCGCCCAGCGGCCATTGCCGTCCATGACGATGGCGATGTGGCGAGGGATCCGCTGCGGATCGATCCCTTCGATTGAACGCGCCCGCGGCACGTGGCGAGGCTACTTCCGGACCGGATCGATCCAGACCGCGTCCGATCGCGTGCTCAACGACGATTCTCGCCGAGAACGTCGTCCGGACCGTGTGCCTCGCTTGCCGGCCCTCCGTTAGGGTCATTCGCGATGAGCCAGACGAGCGAGCCGGTGACGCCGCTGCTCCCCACGGACGAGTACGAGCGTTTCAATGCCCGGTTGGAAGACGCCGAAGCGTCGGCGATCTGTCGCTGGGCGATCGACCGTTTCGGGAGGGATCTCATCGTCGCGGCTTCGTTCCAAGACTGCGTTCTCGTCGATATCGTCCATCAGGTCGATCCCGGAGCAGAGTTCGTCTTTATCGATACCTGTTTTCACTTCCCCGAGACGCTCGCGTACGTCGACGAGGTGACCGAGCGATACGGGTTGAATCTCAGCGTGCTTCGTCCATCGATCCGGCTCGACGAAGCGCCCTGCGGCACGCCGCGCTGTTGTGAGCTCAGAAAGGTCGAGCCGCTGAACGCGACTTTGCGCTCGAAGTCCGCATGGATCACTGGCCTGAAGCGCGTTGACACACCGGAGCGTGCGAGCGCGCCGGTCGTTGCTTGGGATGAGACGCGTGAGCTCGCGAAGGTGAACCCGCTCGCCGCGTGGACCGACGATGACATCGACGCGTACGTCGCTTCGCACAATCTGCCGAGGCACCCCTTGAATGCCAAGGGCTACGTCTCGATCGGCTGCGCCCCGACCACTCGGCCGATCAGCGCAGGGCAGGACCCGCGCTCGGGTCGATGGCCCGATACGGACAAGACGGAGTGCGGTCTGCACCTTTGAGGGCGCGCGGATAGGGAATCGCACCTCGCCTACTCGCCCCCTTCGGCTCAAAGTCGGAGGGACGCCTTCGTCGGTTCCTGTTTCTGGCCGACTCGCGGGGCTGTGGGAGCCGTTCCACGGTCATTTGCGTGACGGTGAGCGCCTCTGCCTCGGAGAACATTGATGACCCGACCCCTGATCGGATCGGGACGCTCGGTTCGGGCACCGTCGTTCCGTGGCAGCGGGACAGCTCGGTCGTAGGCTCCGGGCCACAGTGTCGTGCAGGGTTTCTCTCGTCCGCTACGCCAGCGCGGCGGGCGCGCTCGATCGGGTTGTTCGCGAACTGCAGCATGCCGATCCGCTAACACCGGTGACCGTTGTCGTCTCGTCACGGCGAATCGCTTACGCGCTCCGCCACTCCCTTGCCCGCGAGAGGACGGACGACGGACGAAGCGGAATCGCCAACGTCCGATTCCTGACTCTCGCCGATCTCGCCGATGAACTCGGCGGTACGGCGAGTCGCGCCGGGGGTCGTCGCCGATTGACCCGATCGGCGCTCGGCGCGGCGGCACGCGTCGTGCTTGCGAGCGACGCCGGCGTTCTTTTCGCGGTCGCTGAGCAACCGTCGACCGAGGCGGAACTTGTCGCGCTGTACGAGGAGCTTCGACACAGCGGTGGCGAGGAGTTGGAAGGCCTGGCACGTCGCGGTGCGTTTTGTCGCGAGCTCGCGCGGCTTTGCCGCGCGATGCGAGCGAATCTCGAAACAGATTGGTACGACGATGCTGACCTCATCGAGGCGGCGATCGAGACGACCGACGCGACCGGCGCTGCCGACGTCATCGGTCGGAACGTGGTCGTGCATCTGCCAGAGCGCGCCGAATCAGACGAATGCCGACTGGTCTCCGCGATCGCACACAGCTGCAACCTCGTTATCCATGTCGGGACCACCGGCGATGTCGTCGCGGACTCGCCGAGCTGGCGTGTCGTAGAGGCGCTTCGGAACTCCGGGCTGGACGCGCCGTTCCCGCTGCGCGCTGCAGACGAAGAGCGCACCATCCTCGACGACACCGTCAACGTCACGGAGCGGATCGAAGCGCCCGACGTCGACGCGGAGGTTCGCGCCGCCTTGCGCATCGTCATCGACCACATCGAACACGGGGGAGCACCGACGCGAGTCGCGGTGCTATATCCCTCGGCTCAGACGTACCTCGCAGCGCTAGCCGCCGCACTGGACGAGGCGGACATCGCCTGGAACGGCCCATCGCCTCGTCGGGTCGCAGAGTCCGCTGCACGGGCGCTGCTCGGGATCGTCGAACTCACCGAGCACGGCTTGGCGCGCGACCGCCTCATGGGGTGGATCAACTCTGCTCCGATCGTTGATGCGAACGGCCGCCCCGTTCCCGCCGGGGCATTCGAACGAGTCTCGCGACTCGCCGGCGTCACCGCGGGGGGCGCGGCGGAATGGCACCGCCATCTGCGGCAACTCATCACGGACCGGGAACGCCGAGTGGCGGCCTTGGATCGCGAGATCAGTCGTGACGAGGGCGTCCAGTCTCGGGAATCCCGAGCAGTTGCCGACCTCGCCGCCGCCATCGCTCTCGACGCGTTCATCGATGAGATCGCCCGCACGTGCGACGACGCGATGGCGTGCCGAGCGTGGTCGGAGCTCGAGGCCTGGGCGCGCCGCGTTCTGCGTCGCTACCTCGCGTGGACCGACGAGTTGGAGGACGATCGCGAAGGCACCGACGCCCGCATCGATGTGGCGCTCGCTGAGCTTGGACGTCTCGATTCGATCGAGCCTGTGGCGAGCATCGCCGCTTTCGGCCGCGCACTCGCCGCCACCCTCGAGCGCACCTCCACCTATGAGGGACGGCTCTCCTACGGTGTCGCGGTCCGCAGTCTGTGGGGCGCGGTCGGACTCGACTTAGACCTCGCGGTCGTCCTCGGGGGAGTGGAGGGCGAACTGCCCCCGCGGGCGCGGTCGTCGCCATTGCTGTCGAGCGATGACCGTGCCGCGCTCGGATTGGAGGCGGCGACGTCGGAGGCGGTGAGCGC
>JBAVUF010000211.1:0-4244 GCA_049696635.1 Acidimicrobiales bacterium
CGTCGGCGGACGCTTCGGCGCCCCCCGCTTCGGCCCCCCCAGCCGGGGCACCCTCGCCTTCCGCGGGCACCTCGCCTTCTGCGGCCTCCTCTTCGGCTTCTTCGACTTCGACACGCGCTGCGTGTCCGGCGACGATCGGGGTCTCATCGTCTGCGTCGACGGTCACGCCCTCGGGAATGACGGCGGTACCGAGGCGGATGGTGTCGCCGATCTCGAGTTCGGAGACGTCGAACTCGATCGTGTGCGGGATATCCGCCGGCTTCGCGTGGACCCGAAGCGTGAACAACAGCTGTTCGACGGTCCCGCCACCGCGGTGCACCGCGACGGCATCACCGATCAACACGACCGGGACGTCCGCGGCGACGACCTCGTCGCGACGGACAACGACGAAGTCGACATGCGAGAGGTTCTGCCGCACCGGATGGCGTTGCAGCTCGCGCGCCAATGCTAGGTGACGCTCGGAGCCGATACGCAGGTCGATGAGAGCGTTCGTGCCAGCGTCGGTCGAGAGCGCGGCGCGCAGGTCACGCTCGTTGACAGAAACCGAGATCGGCTCGACGCCGCGGCCGTAGACGACACCAGGCACCCGCCCGGTTGCGCGCAGACGACGGCTGCCCGCCGAACCGACGTTGCTGCGCCGTTCGGCGGCAAGGTTGATCTCTGGCATCGGTGCGCGCTCCTCGGGGGGATCTCAAAGACGATGCGGCGCCGGCCACTTTCGGCAAGAGCGGCGCCAGCACCGATCATTCTAGGCGGAGGTCTCGACGCGGGATCCCGCGTCCTGCCTAGGCCACCGCCGCGGCGGGCTCGGCCCGCTCGCTCACCTCGTGGGGGACGGTGACGAAGTCCTGCTCTCGAACGAGAACGAGCGACAGCACCGCCCCGATGAACGAGACGATCGCCGCGACGAGCATGATCGAGTTCAAGCCCCCGACGAAGCTCGCGCGGATCGCGGCTTCGACCGCGGCTCGCGCCGGGGCGGGCGCGAGCGCGATCGCGTGGGTGATCGTGCCGTTCGTGATCGCCTTCGAGATCGCCGCAGACTTCGACGCCAACCCCGTTCCAGCGAGGTGGGAGGCGACGCCGGAGCGCACCTCGGAGGCGAAGATCGTACCCAGGGCGGCGACGCCGGTGGCGATACCCGCCTGTCGCAACGTCGAATTGATCCCCGACGCCATCCCTGCGCGTTGTGGGGGGACGACGCCCACCGCGGTCGAAACGAGCGGCACATTGACAAATCCCGTGCCGACGCCGGCGAGGATCATCCCCGCGAGCAGGTGCGACCAGGTCGACGCAGGCGTGAGCCCCCGCATGAGCATCAACCCCACGCCGATCGCAACGAATCCGGGCGCGATCAGCCACCTGCGCGGCACGCGGTTCGTCAGACGCCCTGCGAAACCGGCGGTGAGGAACATCGCTCCTGTGATCGGCAGGAAGCGGACACCCGTCGCGATCGCCGACAGCCCCAAGATGTCCTGGAAATAGATCGTGATGTACGTGATCAGGGCGAACAGCCCGGCCGAAATCGCGAAAGCCGCGATCAGTCCGCCGTTGAACGTCGGCACCCGCAAGAGCGAGAGATCGAGCATCGGCTCTCTGCTTCGCCGTTCGACGAGGACGAACGCGATGAACATCACACCGGCGACGACGATCGACGCATCGACGAGCGCATCGGACCAGCCGTCGGAAACCGAAAGGATCAATCCGTACACGAGGGCAGCGAGGGCTAGCGAAAAGGTCACGAAGCCGGGAAGATCGGTTCGACGCGCATTTGGATTGCGGGACTCTTCGACGCGCCACAACGTCGCGCCGAGGGCGAAGATCCCGATCGGAATGTTGACGAAGAAGATCCACCGCCAGGACAAGCCCGAGGTGAGCGCGCCGCCGAGAACCGGCCCGACCGCGACTGCGATCCCGGTGATCGCGCCGTAGATGCCGAAGGCGATGCCCCGGTCGCGTCCTCTGAAGGCGTCGGCGAGGATGGCGAGTGAGGTCGCGAACATGATCGCCCCTCCGACACCTTGCGCGGCGCGGCAGAGGTTCAAGAAAAGCGGGTTTGTCGAGACCCCGCAGAGGACCGAGAACACCGTGAACCAGACGATGCCGATCGCGTACAGCACCCGGCGCCCGTAGCGGTCGGCGAGCGAACCCCCGGTCAACAAGAACGCCGCCAACGTGAGCGCGTACGCGCTGACGACCCACTCGAGATCCGCCAGCGAGGCGTGGAAGTCCCGTTCGATCGATGGCAAGGCGACGTTCACGATCGTGATGTCGATCAGCAGCATGAACACGCCGGTGCAGACCGCCACGAGCGCCCACCACTTGTGGTTCATGAATGCTCCTTGTCGAGTCTGCGCCTCGGGGCACGGCTGCTGGCCGTCTCTCCAGTGAGGACAAGGTAGGACGCAGTTGACTCAACACCAACCGGCGTCGAGGGCTTCCCCGATCGGGGGATTTCCCCCAGCCGACGAAAACGGAGCTCGCGCATGGGCGCTGACCAGGCGCCGCGTTGACACACGCTCGGCGCCGTCAGACGAGGTTCTGGCCGCCGAAAATGTGCGAGACGGATGTGTCCTCGAAGACGGCGTCGACCGCCGCCGCGATGATGGGCGCCGTCGACAGAACTTCGATCTTGTCGATCAGCCGCTCCTCGGGCAGCGGCAGGGTGTTCGTCACGACCACCCGGCTGATCGGCGCCGCCTTGAGCCGGTCGAGCGCCGGATCGGAGAGGACAGCGTGGGTCGCCATCGCCCATACGTCGGTTGCGCCGGCGTTCATCAGGCGTTCCGTCGCGGCAGCGATCGTCGAGGCGGTGTCGATCATGTCGTCGACGATGACGCAGCGACGACCTTCGACAATCCCGATCACCTCGCGCGCCTCGACGGAATTCATCCGCGACGTCTCACGCCGCTTGTGCACGAACGCAAGGTCCGCGCCGAGTGTCTGCGCGAAACGTTCGGCGACCTTCACCCGTCCGGCGTCGGGCGAGACGATGACGAGGTCTTCGGGGTCGTGGGCCTTCAGGTAGCCACACAGGATCGGCATCGCCGTCAAGTGGTCGACGGGGAAGTTGAAAAAGCCCTGGATCTGGCCGGAGTGCAGGTCGACGCTCACGACCCTGCTGGCGCCGGCCGCGGTCAAAAGGTCGGCCACCAACTTCGCCGTGATCGGTTCGCGGCCGGTCGACTTGCGGTCTTGGCGGGCGTAGCCGTAGTACGGACAGACCGCGGTGATGCGATCTGCCGAGGCGCGCTTCGCGGCGTCGATCATGATCAACTGCTCCATGATCGAGTCGTTCACCGGGTGCGCATGCGTCTGCATGATGAAGACGTCGGATCCCCGGATCGATTTGTCGTAGCGGCAGTGGATCTGGCCGTCGGCGAACTCGCGCAGGTTCGCCTCGCCGAGCTCGACGCCGAGGTTCTGCGCGACCTCGACGGCGAGATCCGGGTGTGACCGACCGGAGTACAGCGATAGCCGCCGGTGCGGAACGAGCTCCATCGTCTTTCCGTCTCCGGTCACTTCGTCACCTTTCTTCTCGCGCCTCCAGTGGAGTTGCTCCGATGCGCGCACCCGAGGGGACGCGTGTCCCAATCTCGAGGAAGGCGAACGGACCGACGATCGCATCTTCGCCGATCACCGCCTGGTTGGCGACCGTCTGTTCGATGCGCGCTCCGGCACCGACCGAGCAGTCGACGAGGTGACAGTTCGGACCGATCACCGCACCGGAGTCGATTTTCGTCGAGCCTTCGAGGACGACGCCGGGACGGAGCACCACCTCCGCGGCGAGGACGACCGAGGTGTCGACATAGGTGTCCTCGGGGTTCACCATCGTCACGCCTCTTCGCATCCATCGCTCGTTGATCCGGTCGCGCACGACGGCTTCGGCGGCAGCGAGCTGGGCGCGGTCGTTCACCCCCGCGGCTTCCACCGCCTCGGGAGCGAGCATCGTCGCGATCGTGTATCCGGCCTGCTCCAACACCTCGACCGCATCGGTGAGGTAGTACTCGCCGCTCGCGTGCGAGGGGGCGATGCGCCGCAGCGTCGGCGCGAGGACGCTGTGCCGAAAGCAGTAGATCGACGTCCCGACCTCGGTGATCGCACGCTCCTCGTCAGTCGCGTCGGCTTCTTCGACGATCCGGGTGACCTCGCCGCTCTTCGACCGCACGATGCGCCCGTAGCCGGTCGGACTCGCGAGCACCGTCGTAAGCAGCGTCGCCGCCGCGTCCGCGTCGCGGTGGATC
>JBAVUF010000212.1:0-31476 GCA_049696635.1 Acidimicrobiales bacterium
GGCCGTGGTCGACGTGGTACGCGGTCACCTCGCAGCCGGCGGCGACGGCAAGCGCCATCAACGCTAACGAGTCGGGGCCGCCAGAAACGGCGCAGGCAAGCGTGCTGCCTCGGGAAGGGAAGACACAGCGCGCCAGCAGCGCCGCAGCCTGATCGGAGAGCAATTCTCTATCCGCTCGGAGTCGCCACGCCGGTCGCCCGCGCGATCCAGCGGTCGGGGGCGCGAATCTCTTCGAGACTCGGCAGCATCTCGGGGGACTCCCACACCTTCCCGAACAGCTCGGGACCACCGGCTTTCTCGACCGCTGAGATGAACCTGCTGCCGTCGGCGTACTGGCGGAGTTTCGCTTCGATTCCGAGCGCCTGCTGCGCGAGCTTGACGACCCCCTTCGCGCTCGCCCTTCGCTCGGCGAGCACCTGCGCAAAGCGCGGCGCGTCGGGGACGGCCTCGGCACCGGCTGTCGACATGACGATCTCGGCGTGGCCCTCGAGCAAGCTCATCAACGCCTGCGCATCGCGCAAGGTGGCGAGTTGTTCGGAGGATGCGATCAGACCGACGACGCCACCGTCGGCCAAAGGGTTCATCCCTTCCCAAAAGGCCGCCGCGGCGCGGCGCAGTCCGGCGATTAGCTCGCGGATGTCGGGGAGTCCGCTCGTCGTTCCCCGCTCGACGAGCCCGGTGAAATGTGCCCGCATCCATGCGACGCCGGTGAATTGGAGGCGGTGCGTGACTTCGTGCAGCGCGAGCCACAGCCGGAACTGGCGGGCGTCGAACCCGAAACGGCGCTCGAGCGAGACGACATTTGGTCCGACGAAGTAGACGAGGCCGCCCGTTTGATCGCCGTCGTTCGGCATTAGGTCGTACTGGCCGAGCACCCGCGACGACATCCAGCCCAACAGCGCGCCGATCTCGACCCCAGCCGCCGCCTTCGCCGCCGGCGAGAGAGCGCGGCGGTGCGAGGCGTCCGAATCGGCGAGTTTGCGCCCGACCGGGGCAAGGAGGCGCCGAAGCGAGCCGACGTTTGCCTCCGCCCATCCCGCCCGGTCGATCACGACCGAACGAGTCGGTCCGAATGCGGAGTGCAGACCCGTCGCTTCTTCGACCAGTCGCTCGGCGAGCGCCGTCGCCTCTTCGAAGTCCTCGGCGAGCGCGCGCTCGGTACCCCGATCGAGGGGCGACTGGAACCGCGAGATTTCGTTGACGATGCGCAGCGCAACGTCCCACGCGACGGGGTCGGTCGCTTCGTCGGCGTCGGTCACGAGGCGGGCGCGTTCAGCTGGTCGGGTTCAACCGTTCGTGATCGATCGCTTCGGCGATGCGCTGTCGCAGCTGGTCGGGCACGCGGTCTTTGCAGCGGTCGGCGATCACCCTTCGGAGTTCAGCTTCGAACACGAACACCTCTTCGCAGGGGCCGCAGTGGTCGAGGTGCTGGCGAATCGTCTGCCGGCGCTCTTCTGTCAGCTCGCCGTCCAAGAAGTCGTAGAGGCGGCGGACCGTCTCGGTGCAGTCGACTTCAGCGGTCGCGCTCGCGCCCGTGTCGCTCACCTGATCGGTCATTTCTCCCCCACCTCCGTCACCACTCCCCCCAAGCACAGCTCCTGGTCCGGGGAGCACCCCGACCTGTACCTGCAGTCATACCCGCTCCGGCTCTACAAGGCCGCGTCTCATGCCATAGTCGTGCAACGCCTTTTGCAGCGCCGATCTTCCGCGATGCAGCCGGCTCATCACCGTGCCGATCGGGACTTCGGTGATCTCGGCGATCTCTCGGTAGGAGAAACCTTCGACGTCGGCGAGGAGCACCGTCATCCGGAAGGCGTCGGGAAGCGACTCGATCGCCGCTTTCACCTCCTCGTCGGTGAACTCGTCGAGGGCGACATCTTCGGCGGACCGCCCAGACGACGAGACCCCGTCTCCCGTAAGACGGTGGTACAGGTACAGCTCCTCGACGTCGGCGACGTCGGATTCCTCGGGACGGCGGGAACGTGCACGGTAGGAGTTGATGAAGGTGTTCGTGAGGATCCGGTACAGCCACGCCTTCAGGTTCGTGCCCTCTTGAAACGACCCGTAGCCCCGATATGCCTTCAAGTACGTCTCTTGCACGAGGTCCTCAGCGTCAGCGGGGTTACGGGTCATGCGCATCGCGGCGGTGTACAGCGAGGGCATGTACTGCATCGCATCGTCGACGAAGTGCGCCTGGTCTGCCACCCGCGCAGACTACCTCGACGTCGTTCGGGTGCTTATTTGCCCGGCGCCTTCGATCACTGCGATGACCCGTAGATGATCGGAACATTGATCGTCTCTGTCTGCTGCCAGTGCGATGTGCGGGGGTCCAGTCGCCATGCAAAGAACGTCGAGCGATGCCCGCCGAGCGCGTCGATCGGGGCCGAGGACCCCGGCGGCACAGCGACGGTCTCAGCGTCTTGGGGGAGCTTCGGCAACATTTGCCAACGTCCGTTTGCCCGAGAGATTGCCGCGAAGACACCGTTGTTCCGCCAGACGACGTACACGACCGAGGTTCCGAGCGCGCCAGTCGAAATGATGCTCGCGGACGAAGGAAGCGTCATTGACGGCGAGGTCTCCCACGCTTTCGCGTCCGACGACGAACGCGCCGTCACCAGTCGAGTCGTCGAGCTCGACGATGTCACGATCACCGCGACGAGCCCGCGCGTCGAGGTTGAGAGAAGTAGTACTGACCGCGACGCGTGATCGCCGAGCGCCGAGAGCTTCGGGCCGATCTCGCGCCACGAGGAAGCGACGTACTCGAACACACCGGCGCGATCCCCCGACGAGCAGTTCGCGCCGGCATAGAGCGAGGAACCTGCCCCCGTCGCAAGCGATTGCACGCTGCTCACACGACATGCGCCGGCGGCGACGTTGGTCAGCGATGAAGCGGATGCGATCTTCGCCCAGTGCAAGCCGCCCGCTTTCGATCGCAAGATCGCGCCACCACCGGTGTTCACCGCCGCGAACGCGACGCTGTTCGTGCCCACAAACGTGGTCGGTTCCCCGACCAGAGCGCCCGGGATCAGGCCACCGTTCGACCAGCTCGAATGCTCCCCCGCGGTCGCGATCGCCGTGAAAGTGAGGTACTGACTCGGACGGATCGCGACCGAGAGCGCTGAAGGCGTGCCACCTTCGATCACGAGACCGCCGTTGTCGGCGATCCCGGGAGGTGTCGCAAGCTGCCAGTGCGTCGAGCCCGCTCGCAAGCGGAAAAGCTGCCAGAACGTGTTCGACTGATCACCTAGTTCACCCATCGGGATCGCGGCGTAGGTCGTCCCTCCGATCGACACCGAGGTCGCGAACGAAGACACCGGCGGGTTCTCGGAGGCAGATGCCGAACCAGACGACGACGTCGCGGCGCCGAGCGCGCCCAGCGGAGCTGCGAAAAGTGCGAGGAGCGCGAACCGCGCCCGCCGACTCGAGTCCTTCCCGATCACGCTGCGCGCTCAGCTCGAGGACTGCAGGGCACGCACCTCGCTTGCAAGCAGCTGCGCGAACGATGATTTCGACGAGGAATTTCCCGGACCGGGGTCGGAGTTCAGGACGTAGCGGGTATGACCCGAAGGATCGATGACGTAGAACAACTCCGTGTGCCCGATCATCGACCCCCCGGGCTCGACCACGGCTTGGATTGAGTAGTCGTTCCAGACGGTTTTGAGCTGTGCGTCGGTCCCGGTGAAGTACCGCCAGTTCGCAAGGTGCGTGAGCGACTCTTGGCGATCGAACGCGTCGACGTCGGCGAGGGAGTGGAAAACCGGGTTCGCGACGACCGCGACGAACTCCGCGCGAACGGCGTCCGAGCCCAACAGCTGATCCGCCGCTCGCATCTCCTGGGCGATCAGTGGGCAGTCCGAGGTGCACACGGGGTCGAGGAACGAAAGCACGACGACGCGGCCACGGAAGGCCGAGAGAGAGACGACGCGGCCCGACTGGTCCGTCAGCCGGAACAGAGGTGCCGGATAGTTGACGAAGTCGGGTGATCCGGCAACGGCGCGAGCGATGATCGGGTCCGCTCGGGAACTCGTCGACGCGACCGCCATCGGCGCCGCGCCGAGTAGGACGACGCCGAAGGCCCCGAGCGCCCCGAGCGACCGCATCGCGTACGCCGGGCTGAACCGCTCGCGCCACGAAAGACCCGGCGCCATCGGAACGCTCGCCGTCGCTTCGGCTGCTTGCGGAACGCGGGTGAGGGCGAGGTAACCGCCCACGACGAGGAGAACCGTCGGGATCATGCTGTTCGGGTCGGTCCCGACGCCGCCGAAGAAGCCGCAGTCCTGAATGAAAATCCAGACCGCGAGTGAAACGACGCCGAAAGCGACGATCGCCGGGATCAACAGCCGTCGATAGCCGCTGACAAAGACGAGGCCAACCGCGGCGAGAACGACAACGACGAACAGGTTCACCGCGAAGGCGTTGTGCGCATCGAATTGACCGAAGTCCGCGACGAGGCGAGAGATCACCCCGGGCTGCGGCGTCGTCGTCATCACGCTCGCCATCGACGTGAGTTGCCCGGTGGCGTGGTGCGCCGTCGCGGCGCCCACCCAGAACCCGCGGCCGGGCCACGCCTGAAGCAGCGCCCAGCCGAGGAGGTACACGCCGGTCAACGCGATCCAACCCCGTGAGAGCCATCGACTCGAAAAGACCCGCTCGGGCAAGGCGATCAGCAGGCCGGCGACGACGTAGAGCAGGACGGCACCGGGCGCGCCGAATAGCCACGATGCTCCGGGAGCGAAGATCTGTCCGAAGGCTTCGCCGAAGACCCACACGACAAGACCCCAGCCGACGCTCGCGAGCCCAGCGAAGCGAGACCAACGGCCGCGCGGCGCGGCGAGCAGCAGCGCGCCGATGCCGAGTTGGATCCACACCGCCGAGGTCGCCGCTTGGACCGGGTGGTTGTTCCAGGTGGTCACGCCGACGTTGACCAGGTGTTGGACCCACGCGGGCGACGTCGACGCGGCGGGTTGGACGACGTTCGAAGGCATCCCGAGCGCCATGTCCGGTTGCAGCTGCAAGAAGCCATCGAGAAGCCACAAAAGAGCGAATCCATACCGCAAAAGCCGGCGCGCCGCGGGCTCAGGGCCGAGATCGTCCGAGTACCCGTTGAGGACGCCACCGCCACTGCGCAGGCGCGCCTCACGAAGAAATCGCCAGGCGACGGCCAGAAGGACAAGGATTACGGCGACGACAAGCGCCTGACGCAGCAACGCCGACTCGAACGCCGAAATGATGGTCGGATTGTTGGCCCGGAGGCCATTTCCCATCCCAGGCATCAGGCGGTCTCGCTTTGTTGCTTGGCGGCGAACCCGAAGCGCCGCAACTCGCACCGGCTCACGGACTCGGACACCGCAAAAACGTGATCGTAGCGAATGGCCAGGTGGCCGGGGTCAGCGCGGTGATCCGTCAGCCGTTCGTGAGTTCCCTGCGCACCGACTCGATGAGCTCGGGGAGGATGACGTTGACGTCGCCGACGATGCCGAGATCGACGAGCCGAAAGATCGGAGCGCTCGCATCCTTGTTCACCGCGACGATGTGCTTCGCGCCCTTCATGCCGACGAGATGCTGCATCGCGCCGGATATCCCGAAGGCCAAATACACCTCGGGCTTTACTGTCTTGCCCGTCTGGCCGACTTGGTAGCCATACGGGACCCAACCGGCGTCGACGATCGCTCGCGAGGCGGCCGGCGCGCCCCCGAGCAGCTGGGCGAGTTCCTCGATCAGCCGGTACCGGTCGGGATCACCAAGGCCGCGGCCTCCCGAGACGACGATGGCAGCCTCGTCGAGGCGCGGCCCCGCCCGCTCTTCGACGTGGTGCTCGAGAACCTCGATGCGGTCCGCATCGCCGAGTGGAGGTGGTGCGAGCCGGATCACATCGGGCGTGCGCGCCTCGCCTTCGGCCGCGGCGAACGACTTCGCCCGGATGAGAAAGATGCCCCACCCCCCGTCCGTGACGCGGGCGCGGGCGATCCGGGTGCCACCGAGGATCTCGTGGGCCGAATGCAGGGCACCGTCGACGAGTTCGAGGCCGACGACGTTCGAAATGACCGGGCGATCCACCATCACCGACAGGTGGGCAGAGATGTCGCGACCGTCGTAGCTCATCGGTGCAAGCACCGCCGCTGGCGCACCCAAGCTTTTCTGTTGGTTCCCGATCACCTCGGCGATCTGTCGCGGCGTGAGCCGCGTCGCGTCGTCTTCGATGAGAAAGACACGCGTCGCACCGAGTGATCCGAGATCGGCGCTGCAATCCTGAGCGCCCGCCCCCCACACGAAGACGCTGACTTCGTCCGCGAACCGGGACGCCGCCGAGACGATCTCTCGCGATGCGCTTTGGACACTGCCCTCGCGTTGTTCGACGATCACCCAGATCTCGTTCAGTGCCGCTGGCATCTCACAACACCTTCCAGATCTTCAGTCGTTCGACGATCTCTGCACTCGGATCGGCGGCGTTTTCGAGGACCTCGCCAGGCCCGCGGTCCGGCGCGTCTTCGATCGAGACGACCTCTTGCCGGCCGCCAGCGCGACCGACCGCCGACGCATCGACACCGAGATCGGCGAGGGTCAGCGTCTCGACAGGCTTGCTCCGCGCGCTCATGATCCCCTTGAACGTCGGGTACCGCACTTCGACGACGCCGGCGGTCACGCTGATGAGCGCCGGCAACGAGCATGCGACCTCGTCGAAGCCTTCGGCTGTTTGGCGCTCAGCTTTCAATTTGCCGGCTGCCAGCTCGACTTTGCGCACGTAGCTCAACACCGGATAGCCGAGATTCTCCGCAATCTGCACGGGCACGGTGCCCGTGTAGCCATCGGTCGACTCAGTAGCCGCGACGACGAGCTCGGCACCGATGCGGGAGATCGCCGCCGCGAGCACCCGCGCCGTTGCGAGTGCGTCAGATGCGGCGAGTGCGGGATCAGAGATCAAAACCGCGTTCTCTGCCCCCATCGCGAGCGCGCTTCGCAGGCCCGATGTCGAGCCGTCCGGAGCCATCGAAACGACGGTCACGTCGGCATCACCGGCCTCGGCGGCGAGTCGGAGCGCCATCTCCACCCCGTAGGAGTCAGAGTCGTCGAAGGCGAGCTCAGCCGTGCGCACCAAGGTGTGCGACGACTCGTCGTACGCGACCGGCTGTTCGGGATCGGGGATCTGCTTTACGCAAACGGCGATCTTCATCGGGATACCTCGAGCATCGACGCGGTGTCTTGCTAGCTGTCGGAGAATTTCGCGTGACCCGGACCGTGCTCCAAGAACGAACGGATTCCATTCTGCGCGTCGTCCGAACGCATCGCCCGGGAAAAGAGCTCCCGCTCGAGTACCAGGCCTTCGGTAAGAGTCATCTCCGCCGCCGCATCGATCGCCCGCTTCGCGAGGCTCTGCGCCAAAAGCGCGCCGGATGCGAGTTCGCGACCAAATTCGACGGCGGAGGACAAAAGGAGCTCATCGTCGACAATTCGATCGACGAGTCCTATCCGGAATGCCTCGTCGGCACCAACCTGTCGACCGGAGAGGATCAGCTCCTTCGCTCGCGCCGGACCGACGAGGCGCGCCAGTCGCTGCGTCCCTCCAGCACCCGGGATGAGTCCGAGGAGAACCTCGGGCTGGCCGAGCTTCGCAGTCGACGTCATGAAGCGGAAGTCACACGCCAACGCGAGCTCGCACCCGCCGCCAAGCGCATACCCGGCGATTGCGGCGATCGTTACTCGCGGCAGTGCGGCAAGGTCATCGAAGGCACGAGTGAACGCGCCGACGAGAGAGTCGCCGCTTTTGGCGTCGAGAAACTCGCTCACGTCCGCACCGGCGGCGAAGATTCGTTCGCCTCCCCAGATCACGACGGCACCCGGAGGTTCCGCCGAGAGCTGACCGACGACGGACGCGAACTCTTCCAGCATCTCGATCGAGAGCGCGTTCACCTTCGGTCGATCGAGACGAATAACCGCCACGTCGCCTTCGCGATCGAGGTGCACGAACGTCGAGGCGGACGTCTCTCGGGTCGTCGTCACGCCGAGCAACCTATCGAAGCACGTGCACACGGGCACATCGAAGAGCCGTCGGCGGCGCGATCGAAGGGCGCAGGCAATCGATGGCAGCAGCCGAGTCGCGAGACGGTGACGTCGGCCGTCAGCGCTTCGTCGTCAGCGCGTCGTCGGCCTCGAAATCGCCGACGGCGATCCGTAAATTCCGAAGGAGCTCGAAAAGCAGCTCCAGTTCGTCGCGACCGAGACCGAGGTTCTCGAACACCGCGGCATTGAGCGCCGTCGTCGCCGACTTCGCAAGCGCCCGCCCTTCTGGGAGGAGCTCGGCCATCGTCATCCGCCGGTCGGACTCGTGCGGACGGCGGCGGATGAACCCCTGGGCTTCAAGTCGATCGACGGCGTTCGTGATGCTCGTCGGATGGACCTGCAGGCGGTCGCCAAGCTTCGAAAGCGGCATCGCGCCTTCCCGGCTGAATGAGAGCACCATCAACAGCTCGTAGCGGGCGAACGTGAGGGCAAAGGGGCGAAGCACCTCGTCGACCTGCGCCTGGAACACCTGCTGGGCGCGCATGATCGAGGTCACGGCGGCGACGCCTGGTGCGGCGTCTTGCCAACCGTGGGTCTCCCACTGCCGACGCGCCTCGGCAATCGGATCGAAGCGGAGCTTTGGCGGCGGCTCCCGGTTCAGCGACATCGGTGCAATCCCCTCACCAGCCTGCGGGTTCAAATATTAGGTTGTACGACTATATTGCGTCCTATGAAATGGGCGGCGTCCGACAGCGACGCCGGTTTGCACCGGCCCGCGCACCCGGTCCGCTTCGTCACGGCGGCGAGTCTGTTCGACGGGCACGACGCGGCGATCAACATCATTCGGCGCATCCTCCAGGACCAAGGAGCGGAGGTTATCCACCTTGGGCACAACCGCTCCGTTGACGAGGTCGTAGCGGCCGCCGTCTCAGAAGACGTCCAGGGTGTCGCCGTGAGCGCCTATCAGGGCGGTCACGTCGAGTACTTCGAGTATCTCGTCGATCGACTGCGTGACGTCGGCCGGTCCGACGTGCGGGTGTTCGGCGGCGGAGGGGGCGTGATCGTCGAGCCGGAGATCGAACGGCTCGAGGCCTACGGAGTCGCGCACATCTTCTCGCCGGCGGACGGCCAGCGCCTCGGCTTGCCGAAGATGGTGAACGAGCTGATCAGAGAGTGCGATCGCGATCTCGCCGCGGACTTCCCAGAGTCCATCGACGGCCTTTTCGCCGGGGAGCCCCGCCTCCTCGCCCGCGTGCTCACCGCCTTCGAGTCGGGCGAAGCTCCCGCCTGGGCGCTGCAGGAGATCCGCCGGGTATCAGAGCATCACCAGGTGCCGATCCTCGGCATCACCGGAACCGGGGGCTCGGGCAAGTCATCTCTCACCGACGAGCTGATCCGGCGGTTCCGCCACGATCTTTCCGACAAATTGCGGATTGCCGTCCTGGCCGTCGACCCGTCTCGGCGACGCGGCGGCGGGGCATTGCTCGGTGACCGCATCCGCATGAACGCGATCGACTCGCCGCAGATCTTCTTCCGCTCGTTCGCGACACGAGACGCCAACGCGGTCTTGCCCCGCGCATTTGTCGACATCACGGCCGCTTGCGGGGCTGCGGGATTCGACCTGATAATGGTCGAGACACCGGGAATCGGCCAGGGCGAGTCGGCCATCGTCGACGTGGCCGACGTGTCGTTGTACGTCATGACGCCGGAGTACGGCGCCGCGTCGCAGCTCGACAAGATCAACATGATCGATCTGGCCGAGATGATCGCGATCAACAAGTTCGATCGGCGCGGCGGCGAGGACGCGATGCGGGACGTGAGTCGACAGTGGGCGCGCACCCATCGTGGGTCGGCGTCGGCAGCTGACGTGGCGCCGGTGTTCGGGACGATCGCCTCGCACTTCAACGACGACGGCCTGAGCGCGCTCTACCAAGCGACGAAGTCCGCTCTCGAGAGCCACGGACTCGTCCATCAAGACGGCATCCTCCCCCCGATCACGACGAGACGCTCGAGCCGGTCCGCACCGATCGTTCCTTCGAACCGCCAGGGCTACCTTGCCGAGATCGGGTCCGTGATCCGCGACTACCACGAGCGGACAGAACAGCTCGCAGAAGTCTCCCGCACGCTGCAACACCTTCGCGTGGTCGAGGCGCTCGCGGCTGAGCGCGGCGTCGAGGTCACCGGTTTCGACGCGCTGCACGAAGGGTTCGAGCTCGACGAATCGTCGCGACGCTTGCTTGAGCAATGGCCGTCGATCAAGGCTCGCTACCTCGCCGATGAGTACACGGCCGAATCGCGATCTGGGGTGCGAACGGTGCCGACGCGGCGTACCTCGCTCTCGGGCACCGAAATCCCCCGCGTTGCGCTGCCCCGTTACTCAGACGACGGCGACCTGCTTGCCTGGTTGCGCAGGGAGAACCTGCCGGGGCATTTCCCCTACACCGCCGGCGTCTTCGAGTTCAAAAGGGACGAAGAGGACCCGACGCGCATGTTCGCCGGTGAGGGAGACCCGGCACGCACGAACCGCCGCTTCCACCTCCTCGCCGATGGCCAGCCAGCGACGCGGCTTTCCACCGCGTTCGACCCGGTGACCCTCTACGGCTTCGACCCCGACGAACGTCCGGACATCTACGGCAAGATCGGCACGTCCGGCGTCTCGATCGCCACGCTGGACGACATGAAGGACCTGTACGCCGGCTTCGACCTCTGTGACGCGAACACCTCTGTGTCGATGACGATCAACGGGCCGGCGCCTTCGATCCTTGCGATGTTCTTCAACACGGCAATCGATCAACAGGTGGAACGACGCGAAAAGGAACTCGGGCGCCCCCTCCGCACCGATGAGCACCGGCAACTCAGCGAGCAGACGCTGCACCGTGTCCGCGGCACCGTGCAGGCGGACATCTTGAAAGAGGACCAGGGTCAGAACACCTGCATATTTTCGACCGAGTTCTCGCTCGGAGTGATGGCCGACATCCAGCAGTACTTCATCGACCACAAGGTGAAGAACTTCTATTCGGTTTCGATCTCCGGCTACCACATCGCCGAAGCCGGCGCGAACCCGATTACTCAGCTCGCATTCACGCTCGCGAACGGGTTCACATATGTCGAGTCGTATCTCGCGCGGGGCATGGCGATCGACGACTTCGCCGGCAACCTGTCCTTCTTCTTTTCGAACGGGATGGACCCTGAGTACTCGGTGATCGGTCGGGTCGCGCGCAGAATCTGGGCGATCGCGATGCGCGACCGCTATGGCGCCAACGAACGCTCGCAGAAACTCAAGTACCACATCCAGACATCGGGGCGTTCCCTGCACGCCCAGGAGATCTCGTTCAACGACATTCGCACCACCCTGCAGGCGTTGTGCGCCGTGTACGACAACGCGAACAGTCTCCACACCAACGCCTACGACGAGGCGATCACGACGCCGACGGACGAATCGGTGCGCCGTGCGCTCGCGATCCAGATGATCATCAACAAGGAGTGGGGCCTTTCGATGAACGAGAACCCGCTCCAGGGGAGCTTCATCATCGAAGAGCTCACGGACCTCGTCGAAGAGGCGGTGCTGTTGGAGCTCGAGCGCTTGAGCGAACGCGGCGGAGTGCTCGGTGCGATGGAGACCGGTTACCAGCGAGGTCGAATTCAAGATGACTCGCTCGACTACGAGAACCGCAAGCACGACGGCTCGCTGCCGATCATCGGCGTCAACACCTTCGTTTCGGACGCCCCCGACGAGTCGGTGAGGGAACTCCGCTTGGCGCGTGGCACCGAGGAGGAGCGCCGGAACCAGCTCCGCAGGCTCGCCGAGTTCGAGCGTCGCCACGAAGCCGAGCGCCCAGGGGCGATCGCGAAGCTCCAGGAGGTGGCGCGATCAGGCGGCAACGTCTTTTCCGAGTTGATGGACACGGTGCGCCACGCGACGTTGGGCGAGATCTCGGCGGCCCTCTTCGAAATCGGCGGAGCGTACCGGAGGAGCATGTAGTGGCCGACGTGACGAGCACGACCCGCCTCGAGAGCCCGCCCTACCGAGCACCGGTCGCGGAGATCTCCCTCGCGCTCGATTCCGTCGGCCTCGAGCAGCTCTTGTCGTTGAAACCGTTCGCCGAGATCGACCGCGTGGCGATCGACGACGCTCTAGCCGAGTTCGGCCGCTTCGCGTCTGAGGTCATCGCACCGACTGACCGACGAGGAGACGTCGAAGGGAGTCGCCTCTCGACCGCGTCGGGAGCGGTCGTGACCCCGGCGGGTTTCGCCGACGTTTACCAGCGATTCGCGCAAGGCGGCTGGAGCGCCCTGCAGTTCCCGGCGGAATTCGGTGGCGCGGGACTTCCGGCGGTCGTCGGGCTGGCGATCTCGGAGATGTTCGCCTCGGCGAACCTCTCGCTCTCGCTCGTTCCCGTCCTCACCCAAAGCGGCATCGAGCTCTTGCTGTCCTGGGCAACCGATGACCAGCGCGCCACTTACCTCCCGAACCTGCTTTCAGGGCGTTGGACGGCGACGATGAACCTCACCGAGGCGGAGGCCGGGTCGGACCTCGCCGAGGTCCGCACGGTCGCAAGGCCCGATGGCGAGGGTCGCTGGCGCCTGTACGGCACGAAGATCTTCATCACCTGGGGCGAGCACGACCTCGCGGAGAACATCATCCACCTCGTCCTCGCGCGCACCCCGGACGCGCCCGTCGGCACGAAAGGGCTGTCTCTTTTCGTCGTCCCGAAGCTGACCGTCGACGAACAGGGCAATCTCGGCGAGCAGAACGCGCTTCGCTGCGAGCGTCTCGAGGAGAAACTCGGGCTGCACGGAAGTCCCACCTGTGTCATGAGCTACGACGGTGCCTTGGGCGAGCTCGTCGGAGCCGAGCACTCTGGCCTCGCGGCGATGTTCACCATGATGAACGTCGCCCGGATCGCGATCGGGGTCGAGGGCCCCGCCGTCGCCGAGCGCGCCTGTCAACAAGCCGAGCAGTACGCGCGCGATCGGTTGCAGGGCCGGGCGCTGGGAGATGACGCGACGAAGCGCTCGGCGATCATCGACCACCCGGATGTGCGCCGGATGCTGCTTTCGATGCGAACGCTCGCCATCGCCGGGAGGCTTCTCACGTACGACGCGATGGTGCAGCGCGACCTCGCCCGTCACGGCGAAACCTCGTCGGATCGCCAGCGCGCGCAACAGTTGTGCGATTTGCTAACGCCAATCGCCAAGGCGTGGAGCACCGACGCCGGATGCAGTGCCGCATCGCTCGGTATCCAGGTCTTGGGCGGTGCCGGCTACATCGACGAATCCGGAATGGGACAGCGCCTGCGAGACATCCGGATCGGGCCGATCTACGAGGGGACGAACGGCATCCAAGCGATCGACCTCGTCGTGCGAAAGGTCGGGCGCGACCAAGGGGCGACCGTCGAACGCGTGATCGCCTCGCTGCGTTCGCTCGCGAGCGAGCACGCTCACAGCCCTGGTGCGCTCGCCGTCTCCTTCCAAGCGGTAGCCCAAGCGACAGAAACCTTCGCGTCGACGACGCGGTGGATGCTCGGTCACCTCGGCGGTGATGCCAACGACGCGCTCGCCGGCGCGACGAGCTACCTCGAGCTCGCGGCGCTCACGCTTGCCGGCGCCGCGATGATCCGACGCGCGTGCCACGCGCAGAACACCCCCCTCACCGAACGCGCGATCGACGATTCGAACTTCTTCGCCACCGAGTTCGTCGCGAAAACCGCCGGCCTAGTCCTTCCCATCACCGCAGGCGCCGGTAGGCTCGCCCTCAACTAGTGGCGACCTTCGGTAGAAGGTCCACGTACGGGCACGATTTACTTGGCGGTCGGGGGCGCGCGACTGCGCTGCGCCGACGCGTGGGGGACGTTCCGTGTTGACGCGCTATCCGATTGCGATGTCGGTACTCGGTGTGGCGATCCTCGTCGCGTCGTTCCGGCTCTTTCGCCTCTACGGACTGATCTCGAACGGGACGCGGGCGCCGGGACGTTCCGGACACTGGTTCCGCCGAGCCGAGACCGAAACGGCCGAAGTCATCGGACAAAGTCGGCTGCTGCGCTGGACCGTGCCCGGACTCGCGCACGCCTTCACGTTCTGGGGATTCATCGTCCTCATCTTCACGATCATCGAGGCAATCGGCGATCTGTTCGATCGCCGTTTCGCGATCCCCGGAATCGGTCACGCCGCCGCGCTCGGATTCTTCGAAGATGTGTTCGCCGTCGCTGTCCTCGTCGCACTCGTCACGTTCGCGATCATCCGTCTTCGGGAAAACCCCCATCGCCTTGATCGGCGTTCACGCTTTTATGGCTCGCACACGACCGCAGCGTGGATCACGCTTGCGATGATCTTCCTCGTCATTTCGACTCTGCTTTTGTACCGGGCGGCGCAGACGAACACGGGCGATTTCCCGTACGGATGGTGGGCGTTCGCCTCGCATGGCATCGGTCGAGCGCTCCATCCTCTCGGCGTCGCCACGAACCGAACCTTAGAAACGGTGTTCGTCGACCTGAACGTCTGCGTCATCGCGGCCTTCTTGGTCTTCGTCGTCTACTCAAAGCACCTGCACATCGTGCTCGCACCGATCAACGTCGCGTTTTCGCGCAAGCCCCGCGCGCTCGGCGCTCTCGACACGACGCCGGACCTCGACCCCGAAAAGATCACCGACGAGACGACATTCGGCGCCGGCAGGATCGAGGAGTTCAGCTGGAAACAGCTGCTCGACTTCGCCACCTGCACCGAATGCGGGCGCTGCCAGAGCCAGTGCCCGGCGTGGGCGACGGGAAAACCGCTCTCCCCGAAGCTCGTCGTGATGGACTTGCGCGACGAGCTGCTCGGTTCGGCGAGAGGCCACCCGACGGACGGCGACGTAGCGGGCGACACCGCGCTCGTGCCGCGGGTGATCGAGCCAGACGTCCTGTGGTCGTGCACGACGTGCGGCGCCTGCGTCGAGGAGTGCCCCGTCGACATCGAGCACGTCGACGCAATCTTGGACATGCGCCGCCACGAGGTGCTCATGGAGTCGCGCTTTCCCACCGAGGCCGGCACCATGCTTCGCAACGTCGAGCGGAGCGGCGACCCCTGGGGGCTCGGTTCGCAGCACCGCCTCGACTGGACCGAGGGTCTCGGTTTCGAGGTCGCGGTCGTGACCGACGAGATTCCCGACGGTATCGAGTACCTGTTCTGGGTCGGGTGTGCGGGCGCCTTCGACGACCGGGCGCGCTCGACGACGCAGTCGATCGCCCGCTTGCTGCGCCGGGCCGGAATCTCCTTCGCTGTGTTGGGACCGGCCGAGTCGTGCACGGGCGACCCGGCGAGGCGGCTCGGGAACGAGTACCTCTTCCAAGAGCAGGCGAAAACGAACATCGAGCGGCTCAACGAAGCGAGGGTTCGCAGGGTGCTCGCGTCGTGTCCGCACTGTTTCAACACGATCGCGAACGAGTACCCAGCGCTCGGCGGTGACTTCGAGGTCGTCCACCACGCGCAGCTTCTTGACGAGCTCGTCTCATCAGGACGTCTCGCGCCGCAAGCGGTCGACCAGACCGTGACCTATCACGATCCGTGCTACCTCGGGCGGCACAACCGCATCTTCGACGAGCCCCGAACCGTCGTGCGAGCGACGACCTTGGTCGCACCGATCGAGATGCATCGGTGCAGAGAGCGCGGCTTTTGCTGCGGGGCGGGCGGCGCGCGCATGTGGCTCGAGGAGTCGATTGGAACCCGGATCAACCTCGATCGCACCGATGAGGCTCTGTCAACGGGAGCGGACGTCGTCTCGACGGCCTGCCCTTACTGCAAGATCATGATCGACGACGCGGTGCGGGCGCGGGCCAAAGAGGACCAAGTCCGCGTCGTCGACATCGCCCAGCTCCTCGAGGAGACGACCCGGGCAGAACCGATCGCGCTCAGCGACTGACGCCGAGAGCGCGAGCGATGATCATCCGCTGGACCTCAGAGGTCCCTTCACCGATCTCGAGGATTTTCGCGTCGCGGTAGAAGCGACCGACGGGGGTTTCGTTCATGAACCCATAGCCGCCGAATATCTGGGTTGCTTCGCGCGCGTTTACCATCGCGGCGTCCGAAGAGACGAGCTTCGCGATCGCGGCGTACTCCTTGAAGGTTTCTCCCTTCGCCATCCGGCGGGCGGCGTCGTAGTAGGCGAGCCGGGCGGTGTGCGTACGCGCGCGCATGTCGGCAAGTTTGAACTGGATCACCTGGAAGTGCCCGATCGTCTTCCCGAATGCCTCGCGCTCGTTCACGTAGCGCACGCACTCATCGATACACCCCTGCGCGAGCCCGACTGACAACGCGGCAATCGCGATCCGGCCCTCGTCGAGGACCTCGAGGAACTGCGCGTAGCCCTTACCGCGCCGACCGAGCAGGTTCTCCACTGGCACGCGGCAATCGACAAAGGAGAGCTCGCGGGTATCCGAGGCGGACCAACCGACCTTCGAATAGCGCTTGCCGACGACGAAGCCGGGAGTTCCCGACGGGACGATGACCGTCGAGATCTCGCGCTCGTCACCCGGTGACGACGTGATCGCCGTGATCGTGACGAGCGACGTGATGTCGGTACCCGAGTTCGTGATGAAGGCCTTCGATCCGTTGATCACCCATTCGTCACCCTCGAGCACCGCCGTCGTCCGCGTCGCGCCGGCGTCGGTCCCTCCGCCGGGTTCGGTGAGTCCGAAGGCGGCAAGGCTCTCGCCGCTGCACAATGGTGGCAAGAAGTGCTTCTTCTGCTCTTCGGTTCCGAAACGGAAGATCGGCATCGCGCCGAGACCGACAGCTGCATCGAGGGTGATGGCCACCGACGAGTCCACGCGAGCGAGCTCTTCGAGCGCGAGACATAGCGCGAAGAAATCGCCACCCATGCCGCCGTACTCCTCGGGGAAGGGCAACCCGAAGAGCCCGAGCGCTGCCATCTTCGCAACGATCGGATACGGAAACTCATCCTTTTCGTAGTACGCGCCGATCACGGGCGCGACCTCTTGGCGGGCGAAGCGCTCGACGGTGCGCCGCAGCTCGTCATGTTCGGGACCGAGTTCGTAGTCGAATGTCGTCGTCATCGAGTCGTCGTCTCCTCCCCTTGCGCGATTCCCTCGTCGTTCATCTCGTTAACGCCGGTACGATCCGTGCCGTTTCGCTTTTCTTCGATCACGGCGATCTCCTCGTCCATCCTCACGCGGTCGCCAACGGCGACGCGCACGTTCGTGACCGTTCCTGCGACTGGAGCGACGACGGTGTGTTCCATCTTCATCGCCTCGACGACAAAGAGGACCTCGCCCGTTTCGACGTCGTCCCCCTTGGACACCTCGACCGAGACAACCGCCCCCGGCATCGGACTCCGCACCGTGCCATCTCCACCCCCCGACGAATCCTCCGCCGCCCGCGCGAAGGCGGGAACGACACGGAAGGTCCACCAGGTCGGGCCGCGACCGAGAAACCGCGCCGCGTCGACGCGGACGTACACGTAGCTGTCGCGTAGTCCATCGAGGAACACCACGAGCGTGCCGGCGTCGTATTCCACCCGGGCAGATCGCGGCTGCGAGTCCCCGATCGCAATCTCGGCAGATCGCGCCCTCCCTCGCCAGCGGACGTCGTAGCGCTCGCCCGATCCGAACTCGATCGTCCGCGTCGAAAACGCCGGCCCGGCGACACGCCAGCCGCCGGGAATCGACCACGGGTCGGCGACCGGTCCGGTCGGTTCGTCCTCGACGACGAGCGCCAGTGCCGCGGCAGCGACGACGTCATCGTCGAGCGGGGTTTCTCGATAGTCGGAGAGCGCCCGCTCCGCAAGACCGGTGTCGAGCTCACCAGCGCGCACGTGAGGGTCTTCGAGGAGATGGACGAGGTAGGCGAGGTTCGTGCGGACACCGAGCACCGACGTCTCGTCGAGCGCCCGCTTGAGTCCGTCCAACGCCGTCTCGCGCTCGGGTCCCCAGGCGATGACCTTGGCGAGCAGCGGGTCGTAGAGATCGGTTACGACGCTGCCGGCTTCGATTCCCGAGTCGACGCGGATGTGCTCTGCGATCGGTTCCCGGTACGCGACGATCGTCCCTCCGGTCGGCAGGAAACCCCGCAGCGGATCCTCGGCGTACACGCGCGCTTCGATCGCGTGTCCGTCTGCGACCACGCTGGCTTGATCGAAATCGAGGCGCTCACCGGCGGAGATGCGCAGTTGCCATTCCACGAGATCGAGACCGAGGATCATTTCGGTTACGGGGTGCTCGACTTGCAACCGCGTATTCATTTCCAAAAAGAAGTGCTCGTCTGGCGCGCCCGACGGGATGAGGAACTCGACCGTTCCTGCGCCGACGTACCCGCACGCCTTCGCGACCGTGATGGCGTGTTCGCCGAGCACTGCCCGCTTGGGGGCGTCGATCAGTGGCGAGGGAGTCTCTTCGACGATCTTTTGGTGACGACGCTGGAGGCTGCACTCCCGCTCGAACAGGTGCAGGGTCTTGCCGGAGCTGTCTGCGAGCACCTGCACCTCGACGTGACGGGGTCGCTCAAGGAAGCGCTCGACGAACAGCGAGTCGTCTCCGAAAGCGGCAAGCGACTCGCGACGCGACGCTTGGAGGGCGCGTTCGAGTTCCGACGCCTCGGCGACGGATCGCATCCCCTTGCCGCCGCCGCCGGCAGAGGGCTTGATGAGCACGGGGAACCCGATCTCCCGAGCCGCCTCAACGAGCTCGGCATCGGTCATCGCCGGGTCGTCGCGCCCCGGGACGACGGGGACTCCGGATTCGCTCGCGAGCTTCCGTGCGCGAATCTTGTCGCCCATCGCGGAGATGGCAGCCACCGGCGGGCCGACGAAGGCAAGGCCGGCTTCACCACACGCCGCAGCGAACTGGGCGTTTTCCGAAAGGAACCCGTAGCCGGGGTGCACGGCCTCCGCCCCCATCGAATGCGCCGCGTCGACGATCGCGTCGATTGCGAGATAGCTCTCCCGGACAGGCGGAGGGCCGACGCGCACCGACCGATCAGCCTGCTTGACGTGGAAGGCGTCACGGTCCGCATCGCTGTAGATCGCGATCGACTCAATGCCGAGCCGATGCAGCGTCCGGCAGACGCGTACTGCGATCTCGCCACGATTCGCAACAAGAACCGAACCGAACACGAGCTACATCCTGAAGACGCCGAACGCGGTCTCGCTCATCGGCGCGTTCGCCGCCACCGCGAGACCGAGTCCGAGGACCGTGCGGGTATCCGCCGGGTCGATCACCCCGTCGTCCCAGAGCCTCGCGGTGGCGTAGTACGGATTTCCTTGCCGCTCGTACTGATCGCGAATCGGTACCTTGAACCGTTCCTCGTTGTCCGCGGACCATGCGTCGCCGCGGGCTTCGAGCTGCTCACGGCGCACAGTGGCCAACACCGAGGCTGCCTGCTCGCCGCCCATCACCGATATGCGCGCGTTCGGCCACGTCCAGAGGAATCGCGGCGAGTAGGCGCGGCCACACATCGAGTAGTTCCCGGCTCCAAATGAACCGCCGATGATCACCGTGAACTTCGGGACGCGCGCGCACGCGACTGCGGTGACCATCTTCGCTCCGTGCTTCGCGATGCCGCCGTGCTCGTATTCCTTACCAACCATGAAGCCGCTGATGTTCTGGAGGAAAACGAGGGGGACGCCGCGCTGGTCGCAGAGCTCGATGAAGTGGGCGCCTTTCAAGGCCGATTCGCTGAACAGCACCCCGTTGTTCGCGACGATGCCTGTGAGATTGCCGAAGATGCGAGCGAACCCCGTGACGAGTGTGGTGCCATACTCCGGCTTGAACTCAAGAAACCTGCTCGCGTCGACCAAACGGGCGATCGCCTCACGCACGTCGTATGGAGTCCGTTGATCGGGCGGGACCACGCCCGTGAGCTCCGCAGGGTCGTAGAGAGGCGATTCGATCGGCGCGACATCCCAGGCGGGCGGTCGTTTCGAGCCGAGTGTCGCGACGATCTCGCGTGCGATCGCAAGCGCGTGCAGGTCATTGTCAGCCAGGTGATCGACGACTCCGGAGATGCGCGCGTGCACGTCACCGCCGCCGAGTTCTTCCGCAGAGGCGACCTCACCCGTCGCCGCCCTTACGAGGGGCGGACCGCCAAGAAAGATCGTGCCCTGATTGCGCACAATGATCGCTTCATCGCTCATCGCGGGGATGTACGCGCCGCCAGCGGCGCACGAACCGAGCACCGCGGCGATCTGGGGGATCTTGGACGCGGACATCCTCGCCTGGTTGAAGAAGATTCGGCCGAAGTGCTCGCGGTCCGGGAACACCTCGTCTTGCAGCGGTAGGAAGGCACCACCGGAATCGACGAGATAGATACAGGGGAGATGGTTGTCGAGCGCCACCTCCTGCGCGCGCAGGTGCTTTTTCACCGTGATCGGGTAGTACGTCCCGCCCTTCACGGTTGCGTCGTTCACGACGACGACGCACTCTCGACCGCTGATACGGCCGATGCCCGTGATGATCCCCGCGGCTGGTGCTTCGCCGCCGTACATCGCGTGCGCCGCGAGCGGTGAGAGCTCAAGGAAAGGTGAGCCGGGGTCGACGAGTCGGTCGACTCTGTCTCGCGGAAGGAGCTTGCCCCGCGCGAGATGACGTTTGCGTGACTGCTCGGACCCCCCGACTAGGGCGCGCCCCAGTTCTTCGTGCAATTCCGCGACCATGGGGGCGTGGGCCTTCTCGTTCGTACGGAAGGTTTCGGAGCCCGGGGTCACCTTCACGGTCAGGACCGGGAACTCAGAAGTCGCCTCCATCTCGCTCGGACCTCTCTCGCCGCCTTCGGCGTCGAACGGGCGGCTTTGTTAACGATCGTTAACGACTTCTACTACCATAGCCGCCGCCTGCGGATACGTCGAGAGGACCCATGAAGGACAACTCCGAACGCGGCGGCACACCAACGCCGGCACGTCGCCAGCAGATCCTCGACGTCGCTGCCCAGATGTTCGTCGAACGCGGCTTTCGCGGAACCTCGATCGACGACCTCGGCGCGGCGATCGGGGTTACGGGACCGGCGCTGTACCGACACTTCCCCGCCAAGGAGGCCCTGCTCGCCGAGCTCCTCATCGGCGTGAGCGAGGACCTGGTCAACGGGGCGAAGGTTCGCACCAGCCCTTCGGCGAGTGACTCGTCCCTGTCGTCGTTGGTGGATTACCACGTCGACTTCGCGCTCGACCATCCCGAATTGATCACCGTGCAGAACCGAGATCTCGATTGCCTCAGCGAGATCGATCAATCGCGAGTTCGGGAACTTCAACGGGCCTACGTCGAGCTATGGGTCGGTGCTGTCATCGACGCGAATCCCGGCACCGACCGCGCGAGCGCGCGTGCGGGGGTGCATGCAGCATTCGGATTGATGAACTCGACGCCGCACAGCGCGCGGCTCGGGCGAGAACAGATGCACAAACTTCTCACAGAGATGGCACTAGCTGCATTCGCGAGCCTCGACCAATGGGGCGACGTGCGCAGCTGATCCGTCGCGTTCGCGCGTTGTCCCGGCGGCGCCTCGAGTATCGATTTCAGGACTCGCGGCGCAGCCGCCGACGCGTAGACGAGACTGAACGGCCGAGGAGAACAGCCTCAAGAAGGGGCACGATGGAACCGGGGTCCGGCATACGCGAGATCGAGACCGAAAAGGCGCATCCCACCGATGCCTCGTCGGTCGTCTCGCCGGAGCTTGGCGCCCCGACCGCAATCGAACGCGCGCTGCGTCTCACCGGATGGATCCGCTCACACCGCATCGCCCTCGGCGTAGGCGTCTTCTTCGCCTACGCCGTTGTCGGCTTGATCGCGAACCTCCCTACGTATCCGTGGGACCCAAACCGCATCGCAACGTGTGCGTGCGGAGGCGGCAAGGATCCGGCACAGACGGTTTGGTTCCTCGCCTGGACGCCGTTCGCGCTTTTGCACGGCCGCAACTTCTACGTGACGACCTGGTTGAACTACCCAGTCGGCGTAAATCTCGCGCAGAACACGATCATGCCGATGCTCGGGTTGCTCACGACGCCGATCACGCTCGCGTCGAACGCCATCGCGAGCGAGAACGTCCTGCGCTGGCTCGCATTCCCTCTTTCTGCGAGCTCGATGTATTACGTCGTCGCGCGAGTCAGCCGCCACCGCCCGGCGGCGTTCGTTGCTGGTGCCTTTTACGGGTTCTCGCCCTTCATGATCGGCCAATCCTCGACACACCTCAATCTCGGGTTCGAACCGCTCCTCCCTTTGATCTTCTTGTGTATCTACGAAATCGCAGCGAGAGCATCTTTTTCGGTTGTGGTCTGGGGTGTCCTCCTCGGTCTGTTCGCGACTGCGGAGTTCTACGTGAGTCCCGAAGTGCTGTTGACCACCGCGCTCTCCGGCGCGATCGCGCTCGTGGTCCTCGCCCTTTTCCACCCGAGGCAGTCTCTTCGTCACATCCCCTACACGCTGCTCGGACTCGCCATCGGCGTCGCTATTGCCTATGCGTGCTGCTTCAACGCGGTACGGGTGATGGAGCACGGCGCCCTGCACTACATCGGTCCGCCGTACCCGCCCGGTGCCCGCTACGACGCGAACCTGCTCGGTCCGATCAGCCCGACGAGCTGGCAGCTGCTAACGCCAGCATCGCTCGCCGATTTCGGATCAAAGCTCGTCGGGGGATCGACCAACGTCGACGAGAACGGCAGTTATCTCGGAATCCCGTTGCTGTTGCTGCTCGGGTACTTCTTGATCCGCTATCGGCGCTCGCGCTGGTTGCAGTTCTCAACTCTTCTCGCGGTGCTCAACTTCGTGCTTTCACTCGGCCAGAAACTGCACGTCGGCAGCACGATCTATGACGTCCACCTCCCGTTCTCGTGGTTGACCCGTTGGCCAATAATGCGCGACGCCGTCCCGGCGCGTATCTCGGTACTCGTCACGTTCTTCGTCGCGTGTGCGCTCGCGGCGGGCATAACGGCGCGGCACGAAGCGCGCACGACATCAGCATCGGGCGCGGTCATGGTCGACGGGCAGGCTCGATGGGCTGGACGAAAGGTGGCGCTCATCGCCGGATGGGCACTCGCCGCACTCGTCATCTTGAGCCTGCTCCCGAATTGGCCATACTCCTCGCAACGAGCCCTCGCTTCGGACGCGCTCTCGGCATCGTCCCTATCGGTGATCTCGAAGGGGAGCGCTGTTCTCACGTACCCGTACGCGGAGCCCGGTACGGACGACGCGATGGTGTGGCAGGCCGTGGACAAGATGCGGTTCAAACTCGTCGGAAGCTACGCGTTGCGCCGCGGACTCGATTTGCGTTCAACTCCACTGCCAACCGGCCTTCAGCCCTTCGGTGTCGAAGGGATATTCGTCAACGCGCTCGCACAGAATCCGGTCCTCATCCCCGACGTTCCGTACCTCGCGCCTGCGACGGCCTCGGTGACCGCTCGCCGCGTCGTCGTCGAACCGGGTTCGCCGGTGAATGCCGCCGCATCGGGTGTTGTGCAGAGCGTGAACCGCGTCGTTGGCTCTTTCATCCTCGCCAACAAGGCGAACAACCTCATCCAAGTGGGCTTCACCGCGCTCACCGACTTCCGCGTCGGGACGCGGGAGTCGTCGTGGACCACCACGCCGACGAGAGGCGAGCACGTCGTCGTCTACGGCTCCGTCGGGCCCGCCACGATCGGCAAGAGACGCGTCGCACAACTGCGGACGTTCCTCTTCTTGAACCAGGTGAATGCGGTCGTCGTCGAGATGGGGCGCCCCGGTTCGCGTACCATCGCCGCCTGGGTGAGCGCCGCGATCGGACCGCCCGATCGTGCCCGACCCGGGGCACAGATCTGGACGAGTGCGCAAGTGCGGCTCCGTGAGCCGCGCTACGGGGGTTTTCGGGACGGCCGCCGATGAAGCCGCAGACACCTCGTACGATTTCGCACATGGCGCAGGTTTCGGAGTCTGAACTCACGCGCCCAGCCGCGCCAAAAGTCGAGGGAGTCGTCACCGAACAGCAGGCGCCGTCGGTGAAATCTGACGGGGCCATCCAACCTGGGCGCTCGCGGGTCGGTCGCCTCGTCGAAGTGGCGACGCGGCTGCGCTTCCCGCTCGCGGTCTACCTCGCCTCGCGCCTCTTGCTGATCGGTGTCGCACTCTTCGACGGCGCCGTCTTCCACCGCTCGCTCGCAGCGGAGCTCTCGAACTGGGACGGCGTCTGGTATCTGCGCGTCGCGACGCGCTGGTACCCATCGATTGCCGTGCACGGCAAGTCGACGCTCGGGTTCTTCCCGCTGTACCCGATGGTGATGTGGGCGGTGAGCCACGCGCTGTTCATCCCACTCACGCTGGCGGGGCTCCTCATTTCGGGAATTGGCGGATTCGTGTCGGTCGTGCTCGTGACAAAGCTGGCGAGGCTGTGGTGGGGTGACGCAATCGTAAAGAAGGCGACCCTTTGGTTCTGCCTTTTCCCCGGTTCCGTCGTCTTCTCGATGGTTTACAGCGAGGGACTTTTGATCCCACTGGCGGCCGGGTGCCTGCTCGCCTTGCACCGCAAACGATGGGTGCTCGCCGGCATCTGCGCCGGGGTTGCGACCGCGGTCGGCCCGAACGGCATCATCCTCATCGTCGTCTGTGCCGTGGCGGTGGCGAGGGTCGCGAAGCATCACGGACTCGGATCCTCAGAGACCCGCAAAAGTCTCGCAGCGCTCCTTTGTTCGCCGGCAGGTTTCGTGGGCTTCTGCAGCTATCTCTGGGTGCGAACGGGCACGCCGCTCGCGTTCTTCTGGGCACAGCGCAACGGCTGGGGTGAACAGACCGAGCCGCTAGCGCTCTTGCACCAGGCGCAATACCTGGCGAACGAGATCTCCTTCAGCCATTTCAGCTACCACCTGATCGACTGGAACCTCGTCTCAGGGTTGTTCGGCGCCGCGTTCCTCGCTGTCGCGATCTATCTGTTGTTACGGCGGCGCAACGAGATCGCGCCGGAAGCGATCGCGTGGGTGCTCGGCATCGCGTTCTTGACGGTGACGTCCGAGCACGTTCCGCCAAATCCCCGCATGCTCCTCACGGCGTTCCCAGCGGTTCTCGTGTTTACGAGCTATTTGCGGGCGCGCGGGTACCAGATCCTTCTCGGCGCTGGAACAGCGCTGCTCATCGTGATGAGCGCGCTGACCTATGTCGGCTATGCCCTGCGGCCCTGAACGACAGCAGCCGAACTGAACAGTTCGACTCGAACTGGATACGCCCAACCGAAGTTAGCGACGCGCACAGGTGCGAATGCCCGTCCGAGCCGCGTAAGCAGCTGCTCATAGCGTAGGTAGTGCGTCTTCGAGCTAGCCGTCCCTTCCGGGCTGCCCGTATGACTCGAAACGACCCACAGTCGCGCACACGAGATCTGAAGAGCCCTGATCGTCGCTGAGGACACCGTCGTGTAAACCTCGACGTACGGCCGGATGACGCGCAGCGATAGCGGGGGCAGAACAGGATGCGGCGCGATCGCGAGATCGCCGCTCGTGTGAAGGACGTAGTAGTCGAAGGCCTGCCTTCCGTCCGATGGGTAAAAAGCGACGCAGTCGAGTGGACTCGACCGCGCGACAACGTACGCCGTCGCGGCTCGCCAGTTCTCGGGAGATTCGGCGTACGACGGAACAACCTGCGCGATCCGCAACCCCGCGACTACGGCGAGCGCGCCGACGCCGAGTCCGCGCGGGATCCTGGGCTCGACTACCGCGAGGCTTGCGACAATGCCTACCGGAGGCACGCACATCAGCAAGTTGCGCGACAAAAAGACGGGTTGCGCGGCGTAGGACTCGGCGAAAGCGAGCAAGACCGGAACGGCGATCCAGCTCGCCAGCAGGCCTAGCTGTCGTCGAGACTCTTTCTCGCGGGCGAAGAGGACGGCGAGCACGAGGACCCCGAGAACGACGACAGCAGTCAGCGTCTCTAAGGCGTTGCTCGTCGCCGTCTGGTGGATGTCCGGTTGCTGCGAAGCGGACGCGATCGTCGCGACGACGACGGCGAGCGCACCGATCCCTGGTCGCGAGAGCCAGTCGAGCTGGCCGGTCCCCCTGTTCACGGCCAGGATCACCAGGGGTACCCAGAGCACGACCGAGATCGCGAGCGCCTGGGCGACCGCTCGTAACGGACGGCGGGCGAGGACGACCCAGACGAGCTGGGCGAGCACCGCTAGCAACGCGACATAGCTCATGTAGGCGGCGAGGGTTGTTGTCACGAGATAGCCGATCCACGCCGAACGAATCGACGCGCGGGCCGCGACGCGCCGATCGAGCTCGACGAGGAAGTAAAAGGACGCGGTGACGAACGTCACCATCAGCGCATAGCCGCGAGCGTCCTGGCCCCAAAACACGAGCGGCAGACTGACCGCGCCTAATAGACCGGCGACGAACGCCGCCGTCTTGCCGAACAATCGATTCGTGAGCAGCGAGACGAGGAAGACCGTCACCCCGGTCGCGATCGCCGAAGGTATGCGCATCACAACGAGGCCATCTCCAAACGCCGCGAAGAGCAGATGGAGTATCAGGTAATAGCCCGACATGTTGCCGCCGTCATGCGCGATCGCGTGCCAAAGTGCTGTGCCGTTCTGGCTGGCGATTGACGCCGTCGCCGACTCGTCGAGCCAGATGCTGCGACCGGTGAGGTCGATGCAGCTCAGCACGAGTGCGATCACCGCGGGCAAAGCAAACGCGGCGCGCTGGACGCCGGCCTGACCAAGGCCGCGCCGAAGCGTTCTCGTTGACGTATCCACGGACGATTCGCGTCCGAGCGCTGCCTTTCGGGTTTCGAGAGTCGACTCAGTCTTCGTCATCGCGAGTCAACGACGGCCGGTCGGACGCCAGGTTCTCCAAGCTCGGCGCCCGCACCGGTTCGGCTCCGCCACACGGAGATCGCGAGTGCGGCAAGGAGCAGGTAGATGACGAGAACGATCGGCGACGATCCCACCGGCAAGGCGAGGATTCCGTCCGGTTTGACGAGGAACACGGAAATCACGATCAGCCCCGGGATGGCAAAAGACCGCTGGGTGCGCGTCACACAAGCGAGCAATGCCAGACCCCAAATGAAGTACCACGGCCACGCGGCAGGTCCGAAGAACGCAGCCAGCAGGAAGAACACGCCAAGGTTCACGACGACATTGACCCTCGTCGTGCGATAGAGGAGCAAGGCTCCGAAAACGACGAGCGCGATGTCGGCTGCGACCCCGAACCCCGCTGCGACATCGCGATCGCTGACGTGTGCTCCGAGTACGCGCAGAAACGGACCGATTGTCCAGCCGAACTGCGTCACCGGCGTAATCGCCAGGTGCACCTTTCCCGGAACCGTGAGCACTGCGGAGGAAAACCAGCCCAATCCGACGCCGGTCGCGGCACTCACGCCACCGATCACAAGCGCGCAGAGCGCCGCCGACTCGACGAATGCCCGAGCCCGTTGTGCGGTGGTTGTGCTGGATCGGATCCAGAGGAAAGTGAGGAAAACGACTGCAACGATCGCGGGCAGCTTTATGACTGACGCGACAGCGCACAAGGCGATTCCGGACCGGTAGCGACCCTCGAGCGCGAGCGTCACGCCGACTACCGTCAATCCCGCCATCAGCGCGTCGTTGTGACCAGCGAGCACCAACTCGAACATCGCGAGCGGGCTCATCACTCCGAGCCAGATCGCGCGAACCGGATCAGCGCCCATCAACCGGGCAAGGCGAGGTCCGAACACGGCGACGAGCGCTATTCCGAAGAGCGCGAGCAAACGGACAACAATCACGCCGACAACGAGTTGCGATCCGGTCATCGCGACGATGAGGCTGACAATTCCGAGAAACAATGGGCCGTAGGGCGCGGGTGTCCGCCACCAAAACGGTGAGACTGCGGCCACAAGATGTCCGTATCCGAGGTGCCGCAAAACTATCGGCCCGTGGTGGTACGGATCCAAGCCGACGTGCAGAATCGCTCCCTGGGCGAGATAGCTGTACAGGTCACGACTGAAGACTGCGGGCGCGACACAAAGAGGAATCACCCATACGACCGCGATCACCAACATCTCGCGACGTGTGGCGATAGTGCTGGATCTCGTCACGTATCCGAGGACCAACCACGCGGCGCACATCAGCGCCATACCGAGGTATTCGCCGGCGCGGTTCCCGTTCACCCCGAACGGGAAGGACACGGCGTACCACCATGAAGTGGTCCCTCCGTCGACGAGGAGGGGCGAAGCAAGCGCGATAAGGACGGATCCGACGAAGCCGGACGCCGCGGCCGCTAAGAGCAACCAGAATGCGAGGGAGCGCTTGGATCCGTCGGCGTCGTCTCGGGGTTCCGAGTCGGAAATCCGCATTCTGATCGACGCCGCCGATACGTGTCCGCTCATCACGCCGCCCCGTCGGCGAGTCCCGGTCGTCCCGGCGTTCGCTCATATGACGGCGACCGCCAATCTGACCCGTCGGCGCGCGCCGCGACCGATCGTGCGGCAGATTCTACGAGGTCTGTCGCGATCTCGTGGTCCTCGTCGCCGTTGCGCGTCCGACCGAAACCCACACGATTCCGAGCGCGCGAACTCCGGTCGTCGTCATTTCGGCGGAAGTCTGACACCCCCGTCGAGCCGGATGACTTCTCCGTTCAGGTAGTCGTTCTTCGCAATCGATACCACGAGGCCGCCGAAATCATCCGGGGTTCCAAGCCGCTTGGGAAACAAGACGGAAGCGCCAAGTTCGGCGCGAGCGTCGTCTCCAAGCAACCCGACGAGAAGCGGCGTCTCGAAGACTCCCGGGGCAATCGTCATCACGCGAATTCCAACGACCGACAGATCGCGCGCTGCCGGTAGCGTCATCCCGACGACCGCCCCCTTGCTCGCGGAATACGCGAGCTGACCAGTTTGGCCCTCGAATGCCGCGACAGACGCGGTGTTGATCAGCACACCGCGCACGGAGTCTCTGAGAGGAGCCGTCTTCGCGATCTCTGCTGCCGCGATCGTCATCATGTTGAAAGTGCCGTACACGTTGACGCGTACGACCTGATCGAACGTCTCGAGGTCGTGCGGTACGCCCTCGCGGTTGATGACTCGCCGGGCGCGGGCTATCCCGGCACAACTCACCGCGACACGAAAAGTCCCATGTCCGATTGCTTCGCGGACCGCTTGGAGAACGGATTCCGGAACGGTCACGTCGCCTTTCACGAAGGTGACCCTCGAACCGAGTTCTTCCTGGACCGATGCCGCCGCCTTTTCGTCGAGGTCGAGAAGCGTGCAGTGGACGCCAGCCGCCACAAGGTGCCGCGCCGAGCCGGCGCCGAGCCCGGAGGCGCCTCCGCTCACCACCGCACTTAATCCGTCGAGTTCCACGTGTCCTCCCGGCTCGAGAATTGGCACGAGCGTCGCAGCGCGCCCACACGAGTGTCAATCCGCGAAGTGCTCCACCGATGGCGAGAATTCATCACCCGGCGCGTGACGTCGGGAACTCGTACTTCAACTCCGTTAGTGACGAGTCGACGCGGCGAAATCCTGCCTTCTCCAGCAACTTCCAACTCGCGACGTTGTCGGCAGCGGTGCGCGCAAAGACTTTCGCCACTCCGGGTCGGCCGAAGAGCGATCTCGTCAACGCGGTCACTGCTTCAGTTCCGTATCCACAGCCCCAGTAAGGCGCCGCGAGTCCGTATCCGATCTCGATACCTCCCGTGGAATCAACGGGACCATGCGTGCCGCAATCGCCGATCGTTCGCCCCGCGACTTGGATAAGCCACACTTCTGCGGGCAGCTTGTCGAGCACGCGAGAGATTGCCGTCAAGGTATTGCGATGCGGCCAGCCCTCGGCGGGGTGAACGCGCTCCAAGTTGCCCGTCAGGATCTCGTGCGCAAGTGAGGAGGTGACGGGCACCAATTCACAGTGTCGCGTGCGCAATGCCTCACCGGCTCGCGGCGCATCGCGACGATCGTCGCGATCGTGAAGACTCACCATTTCTCCCGATGGACGAGTTCGTCGACTGGGCGTCGTCGACCGCGAAGATCACGCCGCGGCGCCAGGGGGTCGGGATGACCGATGGCGACACAGCCGACGAAATCGATCGTGTCCGGGACGCGGAATACGTGGCGAAACGTCGGGACGTCCTCCGCCCGCATGCCGAACAGCAAGGCCCCGAGGCCTTCGTCGATCGCGGCAAGCAAGAGCAGCATCGCGACGCACCCCGCGTCGACGAACCAGTACGGAACCGCCCAGCGCGCCTCTTTGTGGTCCGTCCAACCCTTGTCTCGCTCCGCGTATCGGCCGAGGTAGGTCTCCTTGGATGTGAGAACGACGATGATCAGCGGCGCCGCGAACACCCCCTCGGCAACCGACAAGGACCAGCCTCGTTCAGACCCCGAGTGGGTCGCCCGAAGCCGTTGACGGGACTCGTCTGACCGCAAGATGAGCATTGAGGTCCCTTGGCTGTATCCCGCCGAGGGTGCCCGCAGTCCCGCACCAATGACCCGCTCGACGAGATCGTCATCGAGCGGGTCATTGGTGAAATGCCGGACCATCCGGCGCGAGCGAAGGATCTCTCCGAAGTCCATTGCGATTTCTCCGATCCGTTCAGCGTCATCGTCCCACCTGCGACGTTGACCGGAATTTTGTGGTCGGAGTGTCCTCAGTGGTCGATACCCATCGGAGTGCGCACCGGCACGATCTCGACCCACGTCCGTCCGGGAGCTAGTCGGACGAGCTCGTGTTTTCCATGGAAGAACGTGAACGGATCGACGAGATACTTGCGATGCCAGAAGACCTTGATCGCCCGACCGTTTCGCAAGACGTAACCGACGCCGCCTCCGAGAGTCTGACTCTCGACGTCTCCCGATCCGCCGGTGCTTTCGATGTACGGGCCGAACCGATAGTCGACCGCGAGCACGACGACGTTGCGCGCTGTTACCGGTTTGCCAGTCAACGTGTCGATGTCGGGAGCTCCGGCGTAGGTGTGAAGCCACATGTGAAGCTCCGGGGCCCACTTCCAAAGGACGTCGGTTCCGTACGAGAAATCGATCCAAAATCCGCTGATCGGCTCGGAACCACCCGGGACGCTTGAGGAGAAGCTGAACACCGGTTTTGGCGGAGACCTGCGTTGCGGGAACATCCGGTAGAGCGCGGCGGTACTCGTGTAGAGATTGTCCGGCGGTACTCGACTGGAGATGCGCACCCCGGCGCCGCCTGCATTCTCCAACAGGTTCGCAGCGCTCAACCACGAGAACGAATCGACTCGATCGACATTTGGGTTGATCCCCCCGGCGAAGGCAAGGATTGCGTGGTGGAACTCGCGCACGAGATGCCAATCGACCCAGCGAACTGATCTCGTCGGCCCAATACTCGCCGCGTTGTTGCACTGGTAGACGGCGATGTACCGCATGATGAAACCTTCGGCGGGCGTATCGAAAACGATGTCTGCTTCGTTCAGCCCACTTTGTGGACGGGCCCCAAACGGTTCGTTGCCGATCTTGATCGCCAGCGCGGGGCGCCGAGGCACCCCGTCGGGCGCTGGGAGATCCGTGAGCGGGCAGCGATCGGTGGCGACGAGGGGCGGCGGGGTTGTCG
>JBAVUF010000213.1:0-4904 GCA_049696635.1 Acidimicrobiales bacterium
GCGATGAGCACGGCCGCCGCGGCGATCGAGGTGCCGGCGCCGACCGACGCCCCCATCAAGCGCCAGCGTCGACGGCTTCCAAGGTGACCCGAGCGGAGGGATGGCTTGACCGCCGGTCCTCCGACAAAGCGCCGCCAGCCCGCGTCTGAAGAAGCGAGCGCGACCGGTGAGAAGTACTGCTGGGCGAACCCCCCGTCGCGATCGACTCGCGTCGCGCGAGAGCGGCAACGTTTGCAGCTGTCGAGATGCCGGATGTCGCGCTCGGCGACCGCGAACGGTTCGTCCACGAGCCGACGGAGCGTGCCGTCAGGGACGTGTCGCACGTTCGATCTCCTTTCGTAGTTTGGCTTCGGCGCGGCGCAGCATCGTGCCGACCTGACCAACCCGTACCCCCATCGCCTCGGCGACCTCGGCGTAGCTGAGTCCGCTGTGGCGAAGCACCAAGACGGTCGCGGCGTGGCGGGGGAGCCTGGCGAGCGAGGCGCGCACCTGCTCATCCCGTTCCTCCGCAATGACGTGTTCTTCGGGCCCGGGGGCAGAGGAGGTGCGCCGCTCGAGGGTCTCGCGAGCGAAGCGGCGGCGCTCACCGCGGATCGCGTTCAGCCCGAGATGGCTGGCGGCGATCCTCACCCACCCGGTGGCGTCCTGCGAGCCGTAGCGACCCGCAAATCTCCGCTCCGCGGAGATGAAGACGTCCTGCGCGACGTCCTCCGCGCGGTGATGGTCCCGGACGGTCGCATAGGCGATGCGCGCCACGACGGCGTATTCCCGCCGAAAGAACGCCTCGAAGCTCGTGGGGTCGCGTCTTTCCTCGGCGTTCATCAGGCTCTCGGCCATTTGGGTACTCACTGGAGACTAAGCACCGCCGAGGACCGAGATGTGGCAACCACAGCCGCGCCGAGCCCGTGAGAACGGTGACGGCTTCCGGGTCTGTGAGTCGCCCATCCCGCGAGTGGACCCTTAGGATCGCTTTGCCCGGTCGGCGGCCGGGCGCCGCCGCATCGCAGAAATGGGTGGTGCGCGACCGGATGAGGAGGACGTCTCGGTGGATCTCTACGAGTACCAGGGCAAGCAGTACCTCGCCCGGTACGGGATCCCCGTTTCACCAGGGGCTGTCGCCGACACGGTCGACGAGGCGGTCGCGGCGGCGGACAAGTTCGGGTACCCAGCCGTGATCAAGGCGCAGGTGAAAGTCGGCGGTCGCGGGAAGGCCGGCGGCGTCAAGATCGCGAACGACCGAGAGGAAGCAGAACGCCACGCGCGCTCGATCCTCGGTCTCGACATCAAGGGTCACGTCGTGAAGCGGCTCTGGGTCGAGACCTCTTCGGACATCGCGGCCGAGTACTACGCGAGCTTCACCCTCGACCGGACCGCGAAGCTCCATTTAGCGATGATCTCGGCGAAGGGCGGCGTCGAGATCGAACAGGTCGCCGAAGAGGATCCCGACGCGATCGCGCGGGTCTGGGTGAACCCGATCGACCACCTGGACGCCCGCGCACTGCGCGACGCGGCCGTCGCGAGCGGAATCGACGCGCAGGCGGTCGACGGTGTCGTCGACGTGCTCGTGAAGCTGTACCGCTGCTACATCGAGGGCGACGCCGATCTCGTCGAGATCAATCCGTTGATCCTCACCACCGCCCGTGCGGTGCACGCGCTCGACGCGAAGGTGACGCTCGACGACGACGCGGCCTTCCGCCATCCCGATTGGTCAGAGTTCGCCGACGTCGAGCCGGACGACCCGCGCGAGCGCTTCGCCAGGGAGAAGGGACTCAACTACGTCGGCCTCGATGGCGACGTCGGCATCATCGCCAACGGCGCCGGGCTCGCGATGAGCACGCTCGACGTTGTCAACCAGGTCGGTGGCTCGGCGGCGAATTTCTTGGACATCGGCGGAGGGGCGAACGCAGACGTGATGGCGAACGCGCTCGAGGTCATCAACTCCGACGAGAACGTCCGCGTGATCCTCGTGAACATCTTCGGCGGCATCGTGCACGGCGATGATGTCGCACGGGGCATCCTCGCGGCGAGAGAGCGCGTGCACCTTTCGTCACCGATCGTCGTCCGCCTCGACGGCACACATGCGGAAGAGGCGCGGGCATTGCTCGAGCCGTACCTTTCGGAGTCGCTGATGAGAGAGGCGACGATGCTCGACGCGGCGCGCCGCGCCGTCGCGATCGCGGCCGGACGATGAGCATCTGGGTGGACGAGACGACGCGCGTCGTCGTCCAGGGGCTGACCGGAAGCCAGGGGCGCTTCCACGGTCTGCGCAACCGCGCCTACGGCACGAAGGTCGTGGCCGGGGTCACCCCTGGCAAGGGCGGGGAATCCGTCGAGGGGATCCCCGTCTACGACACCGTCGCGGAGGCGGTTGCGGCGACCGACGCCAACGCGAGCTTCGTCGCCGTGCCCCCGAAGGCCGCGCCCGCCGCGGTCCTCGAGGCCGCCGGGGCCGGGATCGCGCTCGTCGTCTGCATCACCGAGCACATCCCCGCCAAAGACGAAGCCCTCGTCTTCAACGAGCTGCGCCGCAACCATCCCGCCACGCGCCTCATCGGCCCGAACTGTCCGGGGATCATCTCGCCTGGCAAATGCAACATCGGTATCACCGCCGGCGAGATCGCGCTCCCGGGCGGACCGGTTGGCATCGTCAGCCGATCGGGGACTCTCACCTACCAGGCGCTGCACGAGCTCACCCAGCAAGGTGTCGGCCAGACGACTTGCGTCGGCATCGGCGGCGACCGAGTGCCGGGGACGAGCTTCGTCGACGTCCTCGAGGCGTTCGGAGCCGACCCGGCGACCAAAGCGGTGATGCTGATCGGGGAGATCGGCGGCGCCGAGGAAGAGCGCGCTGCGGCGTTCATCGCCGAGAAGATGTCAAAGCCTGTCGTCGCGTACATCGCCGGTCTGACGGCGCCGCCCGGGAGGACGATGGGTCACGCCGGGGCGATCATCTCGGGTTCCGCGGGCACGGCGAAGGCGAAGATCGAAGCCCTCACCGCCGCCGGTGCGAAGGTGGGGCGCAGTCCGTCCGAGGCCGGAGAATTGATGGTGGAGGTCGTCCACTCCCTTGGCTGAGGGCCAGAGTTCGTCGTCGCGCCTCGCCGTTTTGGCGTCGGGAACCGGTTCGATCCTCCAGGCGCTGATCGCCGACGGACTGCCGATCGTCGTCACCGCGACGGATCGCCCCTGTGCCGCCGAGCAGGTCGCGTCCCGTGCGGGGATCGCCCTCGAGCGGGTCGAGCGGCGCGACTTCACCCCGGGTTTCGACCGGGCGGGCTACACCGAAGAGCTCATCCGCGCACTTCGCGCTCACGGTGTCGACGTTGTTGCGATGGCCGGGTTCGGGACGGTGCTCACCGAAGTGTTCGTCACCGCGTTCTCCGGCCACGTCCTGAACACCCACCCCTCGCTCCTGCCGGCCTTTCGGGGCTGGCACGCCGTCAACGCCGCGCTCTCATCGGGCGTCGAAGAGACCGGCTGCACCGTCCACCTCGTCACCGAGTCGGTCGACGAGGGCCCGGTGCTCGCGCAGCAAAAGGTGCCGATCCTGCCGTCCGACGACGAGGCGACGCTCCACGAGCGCATCAAGGCAGTCGAGCGCGTGCTCTATCCGGCGACGGTGCGCGCCTACCTCGCCTCGGTGGCCTCCGGATTCGCCGGACAACGGGTGGCGCGATGAGGGCGCTGATCTCGGTCTCCGACAAGCGCGCCCTCGTCGCCTTCGCGAGCGAGCTCGAAAAGCTCGGCGTGGAGATCATCGCGAGCGGCGGGACGGCGCAAATGCTCGCCGGCGAAGGAGTCGCGCACCGGCGCGTCGACGACGTCACGGGCCAGAAAGAGATGCTTGACGGCCGGGTGAAGACCCTCCATCCGGCGATCCACGCCGGCATCCTCGCCGATCGGAACAATCCGCAGCACCTCGCGGAGCTCGAACGCGAAGGCGTCGAGCCGATCGATCTCGTCGTGTGCAACCTTTACCCGTTTTCCGACGACCCGTCGATCGAGCTCATCGACATCGGCGGGCCGACGATGGTGCGGGCGGCGGCGAAGAACCACGCGCACGTCGGTGTCGTGGTCGATCCCAACGATTACGCGATCGTGATCGACGAGCTCCGTCGGGAAGGACGGCTGTCCGACGAGACGCGCAAGCGGCTCGCCACAGCGGCGTTTTCGCACGTCGCGAAGTACGACGCCGCGATCGCGAACTGGTTCCTCGCTGATGACGCAGGTGAACTGCCGCCGGCGATCCATGTCGCCCTCGAAAAGCGGGAACCGCTCCGCTACGGCGAGAACCCCCACCAAAGAGGAGCGCGGTACGCGGCGGGCGGTGTGGGGAGCTGGTGGGACGGCGTCGTCCAGCACTCTGGACGAGAGCTTTCGTTCCTCAACCTCGTCGACGCCGAAGCCGCCTGGACGATCTGTCACGACGTCTTGGGCATCGGCGGCGCGACGGTCGCTGCGGTGATCGTGAAGCACGCAAACCCGTGCGGCGCGGCGATCGGGTTCGATGCAGCCGACGTCTACGAAAAGGCGTTCGCGGCGGACGAGGTTTCGGCGTTCGGCGGCATCGTCGCCATCTCGGCCATCGTCGACGACGCGCTCGCCGAAGCGATCGTGAAAAAACCGCTCGCCGACGTGCTCGTCGCCAAGGGATATCTCCCCGGCGCGCTGGCGCGTTTCGCGGAGAAGCGGAAGAACATGCGGGTCCTCGAAGCTCCCTTTCCGAAGAGATCGCCGGTCGCCTTCCGCGAGTTCGGCGAAGGGTTCTTGGTCCAGGACCGTGACTTCGTCTCGGCGCGCAGCGAGGCGTGGCGAGTCGTGACGACGCGGACACCGACCGGCGCGGAGTGGCTCGATGCGGAGCTCGCCTGGCGGGTCTGCGCGGCGACCGGATCGAACGCGAT
>JBAVUF010000214.1:0-3842 GCA_049696635.1 Acidimicrobiales bacterium
GTCGCTCTCGATGACGGTGAGAACGAGCGACGATCGAGCGGAGCGCCGTGTCCGACGCCGGAATTGTGGAACCGTCTAGGAGGTGGGAAAACTCTCCGCCTTCGGGCTTCATCGGGTGATGCTCCGCATTCGTCCTGTTGGATCGAGGGACCGTCCCTCAATAGATACAAAGCCGAAACGACCGACGTTCGCGTACAAGGAGGTGGCTGTCTCCTGACGGCAAGAGCAGACTCGATAGCAAGCCTGAGTTTGAGCGTCTGACGTCTAACAGGAGGGGAGGATCCTCCAAGTAACATCCTCCTTCTCCCGTGTCGATCGCGACGGCGTTCAACAGGGTCGACATGCGCTCGTAGCTCAATTTGGACAGAGCATCTGACTACGGATCAGAAGGTTGGGGGTTCGAGTCCCTCCGAGCGCGCTAGCAGGGGAAATAAATCTAGTTCAGAGATTGACTGGTTGCACTGCGCACCCAGATCGTCTAATTAGACTTCCGGAGAGGCGTCGAGAAAACCCCGGGAGGCCACCTCGTGCCCGCCAAGCTTGCCGAGAAGACCGAGTATGGAACGCTCGACGCCCTCATTCCTTCGTGGGAACGCTCGTTGCGCGCGGCGAACAAGTCACCGAAAACGATCCGCTCCTACGGGGATTCTGCGCGCTTGTTCGCAGCATTCGCTCGAGAGAAGTTCGGGATCACTGCCGTTGGTCGAATCACACGCGAGACGGTCGAGTCGTTCGTCGAAGACCAGCTCGCCCGTTGGAAACCGGCGACAGCGGCGGTCCGCTACCGGTCCCTACAGCAGCTAACGAAATGGCTCGTTGAGGAGGGGGAAATCTCTGTCGATCCGATGGCGAAGATGAAGCCGCCCTCCGTTCCCGAGGTCCTGATTCCGGTCGTCGCGGATGACGACCTCAGGAAGCTCCTCATGGCGTGCGATGGGATGACCTTCGAGGGTCGGCGCGACCTCGCGATCACCAGGCTGTTCATTGACACGGGGATGAGGCTCGCCGAATGCGCGGGCATAAATGTCGCCGACGTTGACCTCGACGACAACCTGGTTCTGGTCACAGGCAAAGGCAGACGAGAGCGCGTGGTCCCGTTCGGTGCGAAGACCGCGCAGGCCATCGATCGTTATCTGCGTCTCCGCGCGCGGCACGCGCAGGCATCCAATAGCGCGCTGTGGATCGGCCCGAAGGGTGGGCTCTCCGACTCAGGGATCGCGCAACTGCTCGAACGCCGCTGCGCCCAAGCGGGTATCGCGAAAATCCACCCGCACCAACTCCGACACACTGCGGCTCATCACTGGATGGCACTCGGTGGAAGCGAAGGCGATGCCATGCGCCTCTTCGGCTGGCGGTCACGGACGATGTTGGCTCGCTATGGTGCCAGCGCAGCCGACGAGCGTGCACACGACGCGCACCGGCGTATCGCGCCAGGAGACCGCCTCTAGGTCAACCGGCGCGACTGCACATCGGAGGCCGAGACCGACTAACCGAGAGCCGTTCGACCGCGTCACGGGCGCTACGTGGACGGCGATTACCCCGATTGACCACGAACGAACGCGACGGACACCGCCGACCGAGTTTGGAGATCAGGATCTGAACGACGTAGGGCTCCTCAGTCCGGCATCCCTGTTTCGTCTTCGTCCGGTACGACAATCCAAAATTGCATTCCGGAATCCGGAGTCCGCTCAGCGCCTGACCTCAACCGTCCCGAGCCGCGGGCACCGATGAGGAACCCCCGAACGCCCGAGCGGTTAGAGCGTTTGACCAACCTGCCAGCAGTCATTCGATGCTTCACGCCACATCGCGGGCATTCGAGGTCGACGATTTCGCTTCGATCGCCTGTGTCAATGCGCTGGGGGATCGTACGGCTGAGCTCTCCTCGCGCGAGTCCTAGGCGCTGTTCGAGGTTCCACACCTCGCGAGCGTGTCGAATGTCGCTCTGCAGTCCGCTGTCGAGTCTCCGTGAGGGCGCGGGCGCGCGCTCCTTGCCACTGGAGTCACCGCCACTGATCTCTCTCTTTGACACGCGCCGCATCACCCAAATCGCACCTGTGTAGTCGACCAAGGCCAACAGCGAAGCGGGCCGATCCGGATGTCGATCTGCGCAGCGGCCGCACCGGACAGGCTCGCCCGAAGCACTTCCGATTGTGACCACGAACGTTATGCTTAGTTCGGCGATATTCGATGAGGGCGTTGCCCAGTTAGACCCTCGGGCGCAGCCACAGAGGCCAGCCCGGAACGGGGTTTCTGGGGGTCGACGCCCATGGCAGCGTCAAAACCGTTAACTCCGGCAGAACGCGCCCTCCGCGCTCGCATTGGCGCTCACGCGATGCACTCCAAGCACAACAGTCGAGCTGTCTCCGCTCGCGCGCGTGCCGCGAGTCCGGGCGCACTCGATTACTGGTTGGCGAACGTTGACCCCTGCAACGAGCTGCCTGCGGACGAGCGCCGTCGCAGGGCCGAGCACGCCAAGAAGAGCTATTTCGCGGGGCTCGCCTACAAGAGTGCGAGAGCCCGGACCTCTCGCAAGAAGTCCAAATGAGCGCGCCAGATGGCGTTGGTAGTAGAGGAGACAATCGCGCGTCGACTCATCGGGCCACGAGAGGCCATCGAGGAGTACCTAGCCCGCCTGCTCAAGGGACAGGTATGGGCGACAGGGCACGTGACTCACCAGACGCCGCGGTGACCTCCTCATTCGCAGTAAAGGGCAAACCCTTGAGAACACGTCAGCCTGTCTCCGTGCGCCTCGCGGACGTTGAACGCGAGCGTGTGGCGTGGCTGTGGCCAGGTCGCATTCCGCTCGGCAAGGTGACCGTCCTTGAGGGGGACCCTGACAAGGGTGAGCTTCCCCCGCTTCTCCGGACAGGTTGGCTGTGGTGATCATGCCGCGACTGCGGCGTCGGTGTGACGGGTCTCGAACTCGACGGGACTGAGATCACCGATCGAGGAGTGTCTTCTGCGCGGGTTGTAGAAGGCCTCGATGTACTCGAAGATCGCATTCGCGAGCTCGCGTCGCGTCGCCCAGGTATGGCGGTCGAGCAGCTCGAGTTGCAAGGTTCCAAAGAAGCTCTCGGCCATCGCGTTGTCGAAGGCGTCGCCGATCGAACCCATCGACCCGAGAATGCCTGCGGCGCGCAGTCTCCGTCCGAAAGCCCACGACGTGTATTGGGATCCGTGGTCGGTGTGCATCACCGTCTGATCAGACCGGTCGTTCCGTCGCCAGATCGCCATCTGCAATGCGTCGACAACGAGCTCGGTGCGCAGATGATCGGCGATCGACCAGCCGATCACTCGTCTGGAGTACGCGTCGAGCACCGTCGCCAGATAGACCTTGCCCTCCACCGTCGGATGCTCGGTGACGTCGCCGACCCAGAGCGCATCGGGGCGCTCGACGGTGAACCGTCGGCAGACGAGGTCATCTTGAGACTGGTGACGAGGATCGCGCCTCGTCGTTCCCTTTCTGTGTCGGCGCCGATAGATCCCCTCGATGCCGGCCGTGCGCATCAAGCGGGCGACGCGCTTTTCACCGACGTGGATGCCCTCGCCTAATCGCAGCTCGGCATGGACCCGGGGCGAGCCATAGGTGCCCCGGGAGGCGTCGTGAATCTGTTTGATGAGCTCGGTCAAGAACTCGTCGGTCATCTGACGGCGAGAGGGGTGCTCGAGACGTGCCCGCCAGTCATAAAAGCCCGACGTCGACACCTGAAGAGTGCGACACAAGACGACGACCGGGTAGTTCGCCTTCTCCGCCTCGATGAAGGCGAAGGTCAGCGCGAGCGGTAGTTGCTCTCGTTGGCGAAGAAGGCCGCGGCTTTTCCCAGGATCTCCTTTTCCATCTT